>JACMJL010000118.1 GCA_014380625.1 Clostridiaceae bacterium | reverse complement strand
TTTAGTTTCTGGTAACAACTATTAACAAAGATACACTGGTCCAACCAAGACTCCTTAGAGAGAGCGAATTACAGAAAATTTCTAGAATTTCTATATCATCTTTGTAGACTTTTATAGGTTTTTCTGACCAGTACTTTACTTAGCAAAAACAAATTTTCTTTGAGACCAAAAACTAAAAAAGAAAATTGTTACTTCAGCTAAAATTTTAGCTAAAAATAAAGATAGTCCTATTATGCTAAAATATATGTTAATTACACCGTAGTTTGCAAGCATTACAAAGACTACAAGAATAAAATATCTAGGTAAAGAAGTTTTAATTGAAGTTTCCTTAACCTTAGAAAACACATAAACCCTATTTACTGTATAGTTAAACACTGCGCTGCAGATTCTTGCACCTACTACTGCTAAAAATAAATTTGAAGTAAAAAACTGTATTACTCCTAAAAGTAAGAAATCAAGCACTCCAGATAAAAAAGAAGACATACTGAACTTTAGAATAGGTAAGTATATTCTAAAAGAATCCTTGAAAGGTCGAAAATGGGAGGATTTATTTTCTTCTAAATATACTGTTTCTATATCTATTTCTTGAAAGCTGTAACCTGCTGGAGAAGCTTCTAAAAGCATATTCATCTCATATTCAAACTTATCCCCTGAAATTTCGCAAAGCCATTCCAACATCTGAAAAGAAAGACCCCGGAGCCCAGTTTGAGTGTCATAAACCTTTGCACCGCTTGCAAAAGAAAAAATAGTTCTGGTTAGGCTGTTGCCAAGGCGGCTACGAAAAGGAACCTTACCTACAAACCTTCTAGTTCCAAGCACTATGGAATTATTGCGCTCTTTTATTGCCTCAGCAATTCTCACAATATCCTTTGGCAAATGCTGTCCATCACAGTCTGCAGTAACCACTCCCACCGCTTCTTTGGTTTCTTTAATATACTTGAAACCTGTTTTTAAAGCTACTCCTTTTCCTTTATTTTTCTCATGGGTAAGAATAGTACAACCAAGCCTTGTTGCAGTATCAAAAATATATTTAAATTCTTCTCCGCTTCCATCATCTACAATTACAATGTGATAGTCACAAATATCTATCAAATCATATATCAAGTTAATTAGTCTTTTACTAGGTTCATAAGCTGGAATTAAAATCGTCATAAATTTCACCGCCCTTATTCCTTTATATAAAGTATATCGCTTATACTTCTTTCATCCTGTTTTCCTAGGGGATTATTTACTACTCTACCCATAAAGTACATAGTAGAAGATCCACCACCATCTAAGTTATAGGCTTCCTTACAACCAAGCTCAGCAAATACTTCAGCAAATTCATTAAGCGTCATACCTTTGCTATAATTTTGACTTCTGCCATCCACTACAATAAATACATAATGATTAGCTTCAATCATCCCTATCCCTGTACGTGGATTCGAATTTTGGATAGAACCATTGCCGATGTTTTTATCTACCTTAACCTTAGTAAAATCTTTCACAGCAACTCCATCCTTTACTAAAACAGGTCCAAAAGAAAATGTATCTATCACTCCACTAGCAAGGAGCTTAGAACCAGATGTATCGCTTTCATTAAAAGTATCCATAGTACCATCCTTATAAAGGGCAGCAGCTGCTCTCACCGCTTCATCTCTATATAAAGACCCATTTCTAATTAAAATACCATCACTTCTAAATCCATAATAATCACCATTTATAGCAAATATGGCACCATTCTCCTCAGCTATCTTTGAAGTTGTCTCCACAATATTCCGTCCAAAAGTATCTTTTGCAAAGGCAGAACTTAAGTTTGAAGAATTCTTTAACTTAACATCAGCAACATAATAAGTTATTTTATCGCTTCCAGAGCCCTTAGTTTCTTCTTTAATAGTTATTTGGATATTATCACTTTTATAGTTCCAATCGTCACTTTCAGCATTAGTAGATACCTTTGAAGCTGTAACCTTGCTACTTTCCATAAATTACACCTTCCTATTATTTTATTAATACTCTGCTACATCTTCAACCATAGACAAAGTAATATTTAAGTTGCCATTTCTACATCTTATAGCATCTAAAAATTCCTTTTGACTTTTGTTATTATCCATTGTCACATTGAAAAAAAGTTGAAATAGACTTCCTAAATCTGTTGTTTTTACTTTTATTAATTCGTGTCTAGTTGTATATGAAACAAATATATCCTCAAAGGCGCCTTCATAATCTAGATCTTCTGGTATTGTAATCTTTAAAAGCTTATATGTAACCTTTCTTACTCCAAAGTTTATAACACTAAGGATGTACATTAGCACACAAAGAAAAGTTGTAAACAAACCTGCATAAGCATAGGCTCCGACTCCACAAGCTAGACCTGCTGCCATGGTAAAGAGTACAAAAGCTATATCCTTTGGATCTCCTGGTGCGCTTCTAAATTTAATTATTGAAAAGGCTCCTGCTAAGCTAAAGGCTCTTGCAATATTACTACCTATTAAAAGTACTATAATAGCTATTACTGTTGGTATTATAATCAGTGTTAAAGAAAAATTTTGTGAGTATCCTCCTTTATTTGAGGTTTTCATATAGGTAATACTAATTGCTGCTCCTAATATAAAGGATATAAGTATTGTTAAAATAGAATCCATTAAAGAAATTGGAGTGCTAGCTGCTGTGTTAGATATTGAGCTGAATATTGAGTCGAACATTCCTTCATCTCTCCTTTTAAATTTTTATTTTGCATAAGAACTTTTTCATATTCTTTACCATACTTTGAAAAGTTGGTTTTATAAGTTTTGTATTCTGATAGAAGTTTTGACAACCAAAGAGGGATGTTTTTTTCAGCCTTAACTTCCATAAGCCATTTGCCATTCTCCAAGAGAGGATCTCCATAATCTCCTGCTTCTAGTTTTAAATCGTATCTTCTTGTTCGAACATTTGTGTCAAAGGTTATTCTTAATTCTTTATTATCTTTAGAAAACATAGCTTTCCTGTCATAAGCAAGATACAACTTTGGTTCAAGTTTATAAACCTTTAAAATATAATCAATTTCATTAATAACTTGTTTATTCATATAGCTTTTAAGCTCAGGTTTTTCACCTGCACTTAAAAATTCATAAGCCTCTCTTAATTCAAGGGATGTCCTTCTCTTATTAACAAGACCCTTGAACTTTTTCTTAATTTCTAAATATACTTTATCATCTACGCCAGGAACTCCATAAGACCTTAGGCGAAGCTTTTCTTTATAGGTCGGTTTGGATAAGGAGTTTCTTATTAAATAATTGTCATTGGTATCATAGTAAATATTGCTTATGGTATAAAAATCATTAATTTTATTGTAATTATCCATCTCCATATATTGCAGAAGCTTTATATTTAACGCTTCATATACCTCCTTATCAATTAAAAACTTACATTCATTTCTATTAAAAACCTCTATAGCCATTTATATTCTCCTTCCCCTAACTTTAAAAAGTTTTAATGTTCCAGCTTTATTTTAATAGTCTAACCTTAAAGAAACCTTAAATATTTTTCAATGCTTTAGGGGAACTTGCATTTAAGCTTTATTAAAGGTTTCCTATGATATAATTAGATAAAGATATTCCAAAGACAAGGAGAAGATAAAATGAGGATTTTGATAGTAGAAGATGAGCTTCCTTTAGCTGAAGCTTTAACACAAATATTAAGAAAAAACAATTATACTGTGGATACTGTTAATGATGGAGAGAGTGGCCTAGATAATGCCTTAAGTGATATCTATGATTTAATTATTTTAGATATTATGCTCCCTAAAATGGATGGCATAAGTATTCTTAAAAAGGTTAGAAAGGAAGGAATCTCTACTCCAGTAATGTTACTTACTGCAAGAGGAGAAATTTCTGATAAGGTTCAAGGCCTTGACAGTGGGGCTGACGATTACCTAGCAAAACCTTTTGCCAGTGAAGAATTACTTGCTAGGATAAGAGCTATATCAAGACGAAAAGGTGAGTTACTGCAAGACAACTCCTTGAAATTTGGAGACTTGCTGTTAAATATATCTACCTTGAAATTAACTAAAGATAGAAAAGAGATTAAACTGATATTAAAAGAATTTCAGCTTTTGGAACTACTAATTACAAGAAAAAATTTAGCTTCCTCAAAAGAGCTTATAATTGAAAAGGTGTGGGGCTTCGACTCTGAGGTTGAGCATAATCACGTGGAAGTTTATATCTCTTTTCTAAGAAAGAAACTTATTTATTTAAATTCCAGTGTTACTATAAATACGGTTAGAGGAGTTGGCTATATTTTAGAATCAAACTAACCTAAATTCTATAATATTTGAAGGGAGTACATTATGTTTAAACAACTTAGAAATAGATTTCTAATCCTAAATTTAATTATCATTTCAATTATGATGATAATTTCTTTTACTAGCATATACCTCATAACCTATAATAATGTTCGTAAAGACATAAATATGGAAATGAATAGATTGTCAGAGTTTAACAGAAAACCAGATAATGGTCAAAAAGGCTCTAAGCCAGGTAATAATAATCAAGGTCCCACTGTAGAACGTTCTGTTTCTTTTAACATAACAATTAATACTAATAATGAACTAACAGATTATTTCTCTTTATTTACTATGGATGAAACCTTTTATGAAAGTGCAAAAGAGAAGGCCCTTGCTAAAGGTTCAAACAGGGGCAGGTTCAAGCTGGAGGATACCTATTGGGAATTTATTATTAGCCCAGCTCTCGGCGGCTCCGGATATAAATTAGCGTTTTTGGATATAACCTCAGGTCACTCTTACCTAACAACCCTGATTTATACCTTTTTAGCAGTTGCTCTTGTTACACTTATTGTAATCTTCTTTATAAGTAAATTCTTTGCCAACAAATCTATAAAACCTATTAAAGAAACCTTTGACAGACAAAAGCAGTTTATTGCAGATGCCTCTCACGAGTTAAAAACACCACTGGCTGTTATAAACACAAATACTGATGCTCTTTTAGCTTATGGTGATGACACTATAAACAATCAATCAAAGTGGATTCATTATATAAAATCTGAAGTTGAGAGAATGACTAAACTAACTAATGATTTGCTATATCTTGCTCAAGTAGATCACTCAGATATAAAGCTAATTTCTACTGATTTTGATTTAAGCGAAACTATAGAAAATGTTATTTTAACAATGGAAGCCTCGATTTTTGAAAACAATATTTTACTTGATTATAACATTGAGCCTAATGTTAAAAGCCATGGAAACAGCGAACAAATTAAACAGGTGATAATGATATTATTAGATAATGCCTTAAAGTATACAGACCCTAAGGGTAAAATTTCTCTTGTATTAAAAAAATACAATAATAAAGCAATTATGACAATATCCAATACTGGTAAAGGAATACCTGAAGAATATATAGATAAAATCTTCCATAGATTTTATCGGGCTGATAAATCTCGTTCAAAGAATAACGGTGGCTATGGCTTAGGACTTTCTATAGCCAAAGCTATAGTGGAGCAGCATTATGGTAAAATATCTGTTGAAAGTACTTTAAATGAAAACACTACCTTCACAGTTGAAATCCCTCGTATAGGAAAGATATAATATGGAGGCGAGAGCCATGAAGAATAGAAAAGTTATACTGTATATAGCGATGAGTTTGTAATATTAATAATTCCCATATTTTTAGGAAATGATCATTGGCAAAATATCCTTGTCCCTTTTGATTAACACTGCTGTTGCCAGGATAACAGAACCGGATATAAATAATAGTAAAAATGGGTGCACTGAATCTATAATTAAACCAGATATTATAATGCTTAAGGGTGCTATACCAGAGCATAAAGTCCCAAAAACTCCCATTATCCTGCCCATAAGGTTCTGTGGGGTTAACCTTTGGATGCTTACCATTATTGGAGTATTCACAATAACTAAACCCACGCCTAGGGTAAACAATAATATCATGAAATAAATAGAAAGTACGGCATTGTTCCTTAAAGAATCAATGAGAAGAGTTGGAAGCCCTATAAGTATTAATACTAAGCCCATAATCGCTACTCCTAAACATATTTCCTTAGTTTTATCCTGTTTCTCTTTTCGAGTTCCTACATATATGGATGTGCCAAGAATTCCAACTGAGAAAAAAGCTTCTATAATGCCAAATTGTGAAGGAGCCATTTTCAAAGTATTGTTAATAATATAAGGATATATAACTGCCATAGATGCTGTTATAAAAAAGTTGGTTATTAGGGAATATTTAAACAGAGCCCTTAGTGGGGGTTGCCCCTTAATAAAATTAATAACTTCCTTAAAATCTGAAAAAAAGGTGCTATTGGTTTCGGACTCATCCTTAGTAGTTTTATCATATCTATTTAATTTAAAATTTATAAAAACTTCCAATATGGCCGAGAGTATAAAGGATAAGGAATTAACTAAGAGAAATAAACTTATTGGTACAAACCCATAAATTAATCCTGCCAGTATGGGAGCAAAGATTCCTGAAAGTGATGATGCTATCCCCATAAAGGAATTGATTTTTATTAATTTTTCATCTCGAACTAGATCGGTGGTTGCTGCACTTAAAGTAGTATCATAGAATACACTTATTGTGGATAATAGTGTGGAGGTTGCGTATATAATAGCTATACTAAGTCCAAAAAGTGACGATACACAAAATAGTCCTAACACTACTACAGCACTAAATATATCTAAGGAAATGGTTAATTTCTTTCTATCAAACCTGTCAGCAATTATTCCCGCAAAGGGTCCCAGTACTACTCTAGGAAGCATACCAACTAATACATTTAATGCAAAGAAGCTTCCGGATCCTGTAATCTTTAAAATATAGAGCGATAAAGCAAAGTTAAAAATGTTTGTACCCAGCAGTGATATTATCTTTGAGCTTAAGCAGAACATAATATTTCTATTTTCCATTTTTAAAATGTTCTTATTTTCTAATGCAGTTGTTATTTCCATTTAATATTCCTCCAATAAATTCAGTATAAGTTAACTTAGTTCCATTGTAAATTTAACCCATATTAAAGTCAATAGAAATGTTAAATATAATTAAACTTTTTAATTACTTGTACGCATTGAAAGTTTAGTATGATTGTATTATAATTAACTTAGGTACAATGAGATAAAAATTAATTTAAACTAAGAGGTGATTAAATGTTAGAGCAAGTGGGCGGAAAAATTAAAGAAATTAGAAAAGAATTAAAAATGACGCAATCCCAGTTAGCAGGAGAAGAACTAACTAAAAGTATGTTAAGTCAGATTGAAAATAATCTATCAAATCCTTCAATGAAAACACTTCAATATATAGCAAATAGACTAAATAAATCCATTGCTTACTTCTTAGAAGAAAAAAACATTGAGAATAATCCAAGGACATCCTATGATAATTTGACTGCAGATTTTGAACAAACTATAAAAACTATTAACGATAATATAGAGAAATCACTATTCAAGCAGGCTCAGCATTTATTAGAAGACTTATTGATCAAAGGATCCATAAAAAATCCTTCTAAATTGCTAGAAGATATTGCTTACAAATTAGGGAAAAGTTTAATAGAGATTAATAATTATGATGAAGGTGAAAGATACATTAATTTATCTATAGAATGGTGTCTTAATAATAAGCATCACATAGAAGCTGCTAAAGCCTATCTGGAGTTGAGCAGAAGATTTCTTGATGAATATAAATATGAAGAATGTCTAAATATCATAAATCGTACCTTTGAAATATATAATAAATCAATTAACTCAGATATTCCCTTTGAGATTGAACTTTATTTTCATAAAATACTAGTTATATCTTCTATAGTAGAGGGTGATAAGCTTATTGAACTTATAGATGAGGCTTTAAGTATATCTAATCAATCAAATATGTATTATAAAACCGGTGAATTGTATAGATTAAAAGCAACTGCAAATTATTTAAAGGGAAATTATGAAGAGTTTGATAACGCCATTAAGAAAGCTTATCAGTTCGCAGAATTTAGTGAGGATAAAGCTTCCCTCTCAAATATACATCTAACTCAGTCTATGGTAGCCATAGAAAAAAATGATCCTGAAAAGGCCCTTGAGCATATTGAACTTCAGTATAAATATATGGGAAAGAAAATATACCTATATCATCTTCAGAAAGCTAAAGCCCATTACCTTCTTGGAAATTACCAGGAAGCTTATGAATATATTCAACTGGTTGAGTTTCCTTCTTATACTAAAGTTAAATTGGATTACCTTATTATGTGGTCAAGTAAGATTTATGAGGGATTGATTTTGAATAAACTCGGGAGATATACAGAAGCTTTGGAAGCAATTAAGTATGGTATAGAAAAAATGGAGTTTTTTGATGCTTCCAGTTTTCTCACTAATGCATATAAGTTCTTAGCAGAAGTATACTCTGATAGACAGGATTTCGAAAATGCTTTTATATCCTTGAAGAAAGCAGATGCAGTACAGATGAAAGTAAGTAATTTTATAAAAATAATATAATTAAAAATCAAGCTTTTGAAGGCAAAAATCTTCAAAAGCTTTTACTAAATGAGTTTTTAACATAAATCTTATTAAGAAAATAAACACACAGCAATACTCCTGAAATCACGAATAGATAATTAGACAGGAGACCTAACTTGTAAGGTAATCTACTGACTATTTTATTCATTACAGCTTGAACATTCTCAGAATCATAGTTCGCCTGATTATCAGTTCTATTAAAGTAAACTTTCCATTTATTTGACATATTTTCACTACCGTGCCCATCCTTAATCATATCTTCTGATACATCTCGCTTATATTCATACTCAATATTTAAATTGTCTTCCTTTTCTAATTTTAAATAATATAGACCATTATTATTTTTATTATTAAATTCATCAAGTAATACAGTGACTTCATTCTTTAAATTTACATCCAGGAGATCCTTATTTTCCACTTTACTTATTATATTATTGATGATATACAATGAGGTTCTCTTATCATTTGTTAAGGAGTTTTCATTTCTATGTAAAAAATCATCACCTATTTCAAAAAACTTAAATATACTAGCAACTATTACTATAATTAGAGCAACTCTTATAAGTGCCTTAGAAAACTTATTTTGTCTTTTTAGTATTAGCTGCATTTCACATATAACAGCTTTTTCAGTTCCGAAATTTGCTATTACCTTATTAATACTTTCCTGCTCCGTCAATCCATGGTTTCTCAATTCTTCTGCTTCTTCAAATAAATGAGCCTTCATTTCCTCTTTGAGTATTTTTGTTTCTTCATCCTTTTCATCAAAATTTCTATATATTTTTTCTATATATTCTTCAAGCTTATTCATATTACTTTCCCCCCATAAAATCATCTAAAATTATCTTTAGAACATCCCATTCCCCAATACTTTTTATAAAACATACCTTTCCGTCTTCAGTAATTGAATAATATCTTCTCCGTCCTCCACTTGTTCCTTCATTGTCATTCCAATACCCTTTGAGATATCCCCTTTTTTCTAACCTTTTTAATGATACGTACAATGTTGCTTCCTTTATTTCAAATTTATCTTTTGACTTTTCTTTAATTTTCTTAGCGATCAAATACCCATATAAGTCTTCATCGAAGAGCACTGACAAAACCATTGAGTCAATATACCCCTTAAGAACTTCCTTATCAAATTCCAATTGTAGATCTCCTTTCATAATAAAGTACTTCATATTATCAAGTACAATTGTATTATAATACTTATTACTATATATTATCAAGTACTTTTTCTATTTTTCATAGAATTATTTTATGAGTTTAAGAACTAATCCTATAATAAAGTCATGAAGTTCCTTGTTTATTTTAAAGTATGAACATCTATAGTGTTACTTATAAATAAAACGTCAAAAAAATAGTAGCCCCGACTCGCAATTGGATGCTACTATTTTTTATTTCTAAATATATTTTTCAATTTTTTTAACCCACATATTCATAATTAACTTTTGTGGAAGTAGTTTAGCTAGAATATGCAGGTACTTTACATACAATGTACAAACTGACATATCCTTTCCTCTCTTTGCATCTCTCAACGCTTTTATTGCAACCTTTTCTGCTGATACAATACCAGGGAATTTAACCTTTTTCCCATTTACTTCTTTTATTAGTAAATCTGTATCAACCCAGCTTGGACACACTGCTGTTACTGAAATTCCTTTCTTTTTCAATTCTATATTCAATGCTCTAGAATAAGCTCTTTCAAATACCTTTGTTGCCGCATATAAATTAAGATATGGTAAGGGCTGAAAAGATGATGCAGAGGATATGTTAAGAATTCTACTTTCCCTTTTCATATATGGAATACACAATGTACATAGAATAGTAAGTGCACTACAATTTATTTTAATACTATCTTCAATTTCTTTTATTGTAAAATCATCATAATTTCCCATTCTTGCAACCCCAGCATTGTTAATCAAAAATGCTATAACTGGCTTTTGTTCTTCTAACATTTTACCTATAGAAATCAACTCTTCTGTTTGGGATAAATCTTTTGAAATAGTAATTATTTTATCTCCTAACTCACGCTTTAAAGCTGCAAGCTTTTCTTGATTTCTAGCTACAGCCCAGACTTCGTCTACTTCTTCTTGAATCAATAGCTTGGTTAATTCTTTCCCGATACCACCACTAGCTCCTGTAACAATTGCAATTTTCTTTCCCATCCTATTCTCCCCTCTTAATTAGCTTATCTTATATCTAAAATAATAACTACCATATTTCTTAAACATTCCTTATTGTATCATATTTTGTAAATTTTATATATAAGACTTTTACTAATAAAAGTAGCCTTAGACAAGTCATTTCAACGTCTAAGACTACTAACCTCACTTACTTATGGTACGGTTCTCCGTAACTACTGTAAATGAGGTTTTTCCATTTTATTCTTATGCAAATGCTCGTAATCTCCCCGAAATTGAGATTCACTATACACAATTCTCAAACATTGGTTCAATATACTCTTTAATAAGTTTTATTCTATCCTTAGCACGTGGCATAAAAAGAGAAGCAATAGAAACTACCATTTTTTTATTTGTATTGACATAAATCACATTTCCTCCATCTCCCAAAGCTGCATAGATATGTTCTTTATCATCAATAATCCACCACAGATAGCCATACGACAGCTTGCCCCATCGGCTATGTTCTTTTGTACTCTCATCTATCCACCATGCCGGTATAATTTGTTTATCATTCCATATTCCGCCGTCTAAGTACAACTGACCTATTTTTGCCATATCCATAGGGGTCAAGGTAAGTCCCCAGCCTGCTGTATTTACCCCCTGAGGGTCGGCAGCCCAACCGCTAACATTTTTATCTTTGAAAAAAGCAAGATGTTTTTCTTTATTGTTTAACATCACATTGTGTCCAACATGAATTTCCAATGGGGAGAATAAATTTTCTGTTGCAAAATCAAAGACTGATTGTCCTGTTGCTTTTACAAGAACGCCCGACAGAATGTGTACTCCTATGATAGCAGAATACATAAATTGTCCCACCTGCCCTTTACCTCCTAGTAAATCCAGTGCAGCTTTTATCCAGTTATCGCTTGTAAAAAACTTCTCGTATGGTTCCAATTTATATTTATACGGGGCTGTCATAGTGAGCATATTCTTAATGGTGATGCTTTGTATTGTTTTTTCGCCAATGGGAATCAAATAATCTGGGAAAAAGTCCAATACTTTCTGGTCTATACTTTTGATATGCCCATTCTCTATGGCGATACCAATCAATGCAGAAAAAATACTTTTTGTTACCGATGCTACATGAACGACGCTCGCAGCTTTATATTCATTAAAGTAGTTTTCATATAGTTTTTTACCGTTTTTCAGTACAATTATGCCCGTAGTGTTGTTATAACTACTGTTTATTATCTTTTCCAACCCTATCTTTTTTCTTTGATTCATCTGCGTTTCAAAATTCATGCAAGATACCTCCCTGTCTTGGAATTGGGATTGTCTCTCAGTTGCTGCGGTGTTCCTTTTGCAATGATCTCACCACCCTTGTCCCCACCTTCCGGACCAAGTTCAATGACATAATCACAGTTCTTTAAAACCTCTACATTGTGTTCAATGACAATCACCGAATTGCCGCTGACAACCAGTTGATTTAATAGCTGTAGTAGCAAGGCTGTATCATATAAGCTAAGTCCGGTGGTTGGTTCATCTAACACATAGAGCATATTGACCTTTAACTGCCGTCCCAGCTCTTTGGCAAGCTTCACTCTCTGTGCCTCACCACCACTTAAAGAAGACGATGGCTGGCCAAGCGTTAAGTACCCCATGCCCATCTGCTCTAAGATACACAGTGGTTTCACAATGCTATTTTGATCTGAAAAGAATGAAATGGCTTCGGAAATACTCATCGCCAATACATCGGCAATGGTTTTTCCGTTATAATCTACGGAAAGGCTTTCTTCATTAAACCGCTTACCATGACACATCTGGCAAAGCTTATCTACGTAAAAATCAAAGGTCAGAAAGATCCTTTCATTACCACTACCGCCACAGTCTTGACATGCCCCTTTCGAATTAAACGAAAAATGTCCGGCACTCATGTTTCTTATTTTTGCCTCCGGCTGTTTGGCAAAAAGTTCTCGAATCTTATCCCAGATACCAATATAAGAGGCAGGCGTAGAATTGACACTTCTTCCAATGGGCTCCTGAGATATCTTTGCAAAACCACTAATCCGTTCTACTCCTGCTATACCCTTTGCATGACCATATTTTCTGACAGTGGCAAGACGTTTCAAAAGCGTCTCCTCAATCAGAGAACTCTTACCACTTCCGGATAATCCAGCAATACCAACCATGGCATGGAGTGGAAATACTACTGTTAAGTCCTTTAAATAATGGGTATGGGCATCTTCCAAGATAAGACAGTCTTTTTTAACAAAGGTATGCTTCCTGATCGTCCGTTCCGGCATCAAACATTTGCCAAAAAGATACTGACTAAGCAGAGTATCCGCCTTTTCGTATTCTCCATAATCCCCCTGATAGACCACTGTTCCTCCTTCTACACCTGCCTTAGGGCCAATCTCGATAATGTGGTCGGCATGACTAATCATCTCTTTATCATGCTCCACTACAATTACTGTATTCCCAAGGTCTCTTAAGTTCTTTACCCCTAGGATCATGCTTTGCTTCTCCGATGGATGTAATCCTGCCATCGGTTCATCAAAGACATAAATCAGAGAATCCAGTCTAGACTCTAGATGGAGATGGAGAAAAGTGCGCTGTACTTCGCCACCACTTAAGGAAGCCATCTCACGGTAAAGAGTCAGATGTCCTAAGCGAAACTGGATCAGATGCTTTAATTTCTCCTTCACATTCTTTACCACGTTCTTGCCAAACTGAGATAGTTCTTCCTCTGGTATTTCATTCAAGAAATAAAGAAGAGCAGACAGTGTCATCTGTCCCAGCTCACCAATCTGCTTTCTATGAAGAACAACTTCTCTTGCTTCTTGACCGATCCGCTGTCCATGACAATCTGGACAAATAGTCTTCGCATAGACTTCTTCCACATCCTCGTCCTTTTCATAAGCATTTCTTAGTATCCGTTCTAAACAGTAGCTTTGTTTTCCATTTTCATAGGTTCCATAGACCACTTGGCCTTGAATATCTTCTGGAAGTTCCCAGAATGGAGTCTCAAAATACATACCGTATTTCTTCTTTAGAATTCGCATAAAACCTGCTGTTACCCGCAGGCTCTCATAGACCTCCAAAAGGGATGTTGTTTTATCTGGAATCAACTGCTCCAGATTGATATTATAATAAGAACCTCTACCCTGACAGCTAAGACACATACCATCAACCGTTGTATAGAGAAAACTGCCTGGGGAGAGATGTTCACTCTCCTCTAAAGCTTTTCCATCACTGGCATAAACAAGAGCCAGTTGGTTTAGAATTCCGGTCTTTGTGCCAACTGTAGAACGGGGGTTGCTCTGCCGGATTGTATTCTGGTGTACCGCCACCGTTGGGCCGATGCCTTCCATCATATCGAACCGGTCCTCATTATCAAGTCCAGCCAGAATGCCAATGGACTTTAGATACTGGTTCTTGCCTTCTTCAAATATAATATCAAATGCAAGACTGGATTTACCGGAACCACTGATTCCTGTAATGACCACCAGTTGCTGCTTGGGAATCGTTATATTGATATTTTTCAGATTATGGATTCGTGCTCCTTGAATCTTGATTTCTTCCATACGCTCACCTCTGAATTGATTTGCAGCATGTTAGAAATGAATGGGCTCAATGGGAACGTAGATGTCCAACTCATGGATATGACTCTCATCGGCATGCACATCGTTGCGATACACTTCAAATGGACAGTAGTTTCTAGGAACATAACCACTGACCGTGATCCACTCCTGATACATGTAATTCCAGGCATCACTGTACTGTTCCTGCTGAATTCGAAAATGTCCCACCGCATACAGACCGCCTTCTAATTTCATCACTCCAAGGATTCCGTCTTCCTGAATCCGAATATCCTTTGGCACCGTTAGACACAGACTGGTACGGAACTGGCTCTCCTCTCCAAATTCCGGATTGTCATGATACATAGCAAGCCACCAGTTCTCACCATCCACAATAAGGTGCTGCTTCTTTGCATAAGCAAATAACGTCTGGATCAGATTGACATACTCTTTCGCTAATGTCTCATATGTACCTGTGTGTCTCACATAAGCCACCTGTTTTTCATCCAGATTTGTTATGGTAATCTTCCCGGTCACGGGAAAGGGATTGCCTGCCCATTCTTTCTTTGCTGTGTTCTTATTATACTCAGACAATAAAAAAAAATCTTTGCAATTCTTGCTATATTCCTTCCGGTATTCTCTTGGACTGGTGCCATAATAATTCTTAAAAGCCCGGGAGAATACGGCTGAATCCGTATAGCCCAGTTCATAGGCAATGTCCGTCATATTTTTATCTTTCCGGTGTGCCAGCAAAAAAAGTGCATTCTCCATGCGAATCCTGTTCACATAATGGGCTAAGGACTCATGTAACATGCCCTGAAATATCCGACTGAAATGATATTTGGAAAACCCGGCGGCATCGGAAAGCTCCTCAATGGACAGAGGCTGTCCTATATGATGCTCAATGTAATCCTGCACTTTATGAATTCTTCGTATGTACTCTTCCTGAGACTTCTGTTCTGACATATCATCCCCTCCTATTCCTGTTAATCCCAGTATAACAGAAATGTTATTTCTCCACGAATCAATCTTAACAGACTAAAGCGAAGAAAGTATTACCATTTAGAGGTAAAAACATCCATGATATCGAACGAATGCAGACAACCTGCAGACGTTTCAGTGGCTTACTCCTTTAGATTCAAGTTTTATCTGATATGTTATTTATAAATAATCTCCCCTACAACTTACTATTTGTCTAACACTTAAAACTATTTTTCTCTTTTATTGTAACATATTTTGTAAATTTATTATTACTTATGATACGGTATTTTCGCCTATAAAAATAGCCTTAGACAAGTCATTTCAACGTCTAAGACTACTAACCTCACTTACTTATGGTACGGTTCTCCCGCATTAATTCTAAATCCCCTATAAACCTGTTCTAAAATCATTACTCTAAACAACTGATGGGGGAAAGTCATCCTTGAGAAGGAAAGCTTAAAATCAGCCCTATCTAAAACCTTTTTAGATAGTCCTAAAGACCCTCCAATAACAAAGGCAATATTACTGTCCCCAGAAACCCCTAGATCCTTGATTTTTCCTGCTAAAAGCTCAGAAGTTAGCATTTCACCCTTAATATCCATTGCTATAACGTATATGTTATCCTTAATGTTTTTTAAGATACCCTCCCCCTCTTTCTCCTTGATCTGAAGTTCTTCTTTGTCAGATGCATTATCAGGAGTTTTTTCATCAGCTACTTCTACAATGTCTAGCTTACAATATCTGCTTAACCGTTTAGAATATTCACCAATGGCTTCTCTATAGAATTTCTCTTTAATTTTACCCACACAAATAATTGAAATATTCATCTTTACCTCCATTATAGGGACTGTCCCCTGCTTGTCCTAAGTATAAAAAAAACTCCACACCTAAGTGTGAAGCCTTTTTTCATTAACTAAGCTGCACCGCAGCATTTCTTATATTTCTTTCCACTACCACAAGGGCAAGGTTCATTTCTTCCAATTTTAATTTCATTAACAACAGTTTTAGAATTTTTCCATTCAGTAGTTATTTCTGTTCTTTTTTCTTTAGAAAAGATTCCTTCCCATTGTGAAAGCCCATATAAATAATCAGCTTTAGCATCTAACATATTAAAGTATAACTTTTCAAAGTCTACCTTTAAGTCTAATTCAGTATTCTCTTCGATAGTTTCAAGATCAAGTGTTTCTACAAGACTATCATTAACGCCATCCAAGAATCCCATTAAAAATATATTACTTACTGCATATTCTTTAGCAAGTTCTGAGAAAACTCCCTTAATACTCTTTTCATGATTTGCAAGCACCTTAGAATATACCTGTGTTTCAACTAAGCTATACTCTTCCCAAAAAGCCGCTTCCCCTTTTGTTTTAACGTATTCAACTACCATATCTGTCCAATCTTTGTATAAGCTCATAATAACATTCTCCCTCTGTGCTTCTATAATATTTTATAGAACGCTAAAATAATTTATAATTATTGTGTGTGCCCATCTTCTGACGTTACGCTTAAGACGTATTTTGCTGGGCAATCACAATATGAACAAGTTCCTATTGATATTTTCTCTAGATAAGGAAATACTTCATTTTCATCTAAAAAATGATCGAAGGCCTTATCTAAATGTTGGTCACAAGTATACATCTTACTATCTAACATATATTATACCACCTTAGTATAATTACTAGGCATACTTCTTTTAGCCATATGAACACTAATTTCCTTTTCCAAATTAACACCATTATCATTCAATATGTTTAAAACCGTTTGATAAGCTAGGTCTGGATGATTATTAGTTTGGCTTAGATGACCAAGAATAATTTTTTTCTGTTTTCCTGTTTGCATGCTTACAATAGCTTTTCCACAAGATTCGTTAGACAAATGTCCAACATCACTTAATATTCTCCTTTTAAGAGGATATGGATAAGGTCCTACCTTAAGCATTTCTACATCATGATTAGCTTCTAAAAGAATTATATCCCCATCAATTATAGCTGCTCTTACTTCATCTGTAAAATAACCAAGATCTGTTACAACACAAGCCTTTTTGCCCTCTGCAAGAATAACATATCCTCTAGGTGCACCAGCATCATGAGGAATAACAAAAGAGGTGATTTCCATATCCTTAATGGTTACATGATCTTTATTCATAACCTTAATATTTTCTTCTTTAACCTTACCTATAGCTCCAATCATGGCCTTCCAAGTAAGCTCATTTGCGTAGATAGGAATATTATACTTTCTTGAAAGAATTCCTATTCCTTTGATATGGTCTGAATGCTCATGTGTTACAAATATCCCATCTAATTGGGATCCTGATTCTCCTATTTCCTTTAAAGCACCATCTATACTCTTGCCTGGCATACCTGCATCTACTAATATTTTAGCACTATTTGAAGATACAAATATACTATTACCGCTACTTCCACTAAATAAAGGACAAAAAATCATAACTTACCTCCCAAAGCTCCTTTCAGAGCTTATCTAAAGTTTCTTAAAGTCTACTAAGACTTCATAGTAGAAACTCTTTATCATTCAGTAACTCTTTTTATATCTGCTCCCAGCTTTCGGAACTTCTCTTCAATATTAAGATATCCCCTATCAATATGGTCAATATCTGTAATTTCAGTAACCCCATCAGCAATTAGTCCTGCTATAATCAGAGCTGCTCCAGCTCTTAAATCCGTAGCTCTAACCTTAGCTCCTGTAAGTTTATCTACTCCATCTATAGTGGCAATTCTGCCTTCTACTGATATTTTAGCACCCATTTTCTTTAGTTCATCTACATGCATCATTCTAGATTCATAGATGCTTTCATTAACTATGCTTCTACCCATTGAAACTGCCAATATTGAACTCATTGGTTGCTGTACATCGGTAGGAAAACCAGGATAAGGTAAGGTTTTAATATTTACACCTTTAAGTTTTCCCTCTGATTTAACAGTAACACTCTCACCGTTTTGAATAACCTGAGCTCCCATTTCTTCAAGCTTTGCTGTAATAGATTCTAAATGCTTTGGAATTACGTTATTAATTATAACTTCTCCTCCACATCCTGCAGTGGCTAACATAAAGGTACCTGCTTCAATCTGATCTGGAATTACACTATAATCACAACCTTTAAGTTCACTTACCCCAACAATTCTAATTACATCCGTTCCAGTTCCCTTTATGTTTGCTCCCATACTATTTAAAAAATTAGCAACATCAACTACATGTGGTTCTTTGGCAGAGTTTTCAAGAATTGTTGTTCCCTCTGCTAAGGTTGCTGCTAGCATTACATTTATAGTCGCCCCTACACTTACTACATCAAAATAAATACTTGTTCCAATAAGCTTCTCAGCTGTGACGAACACAGTTCCACCTTCAATTTTAACTACTGCTCCAAGAGCTTCAAAGCCCTTAATATGCTGATCTATAGGTCTAACTCCAATTGGGCAACCTCCGGGCAATACCACTTTTGCTTCCCTAAATCGCCCTAGAAGTGCTCCGATTAAATAATATGAGGCTCTCATATTCCTCATATCATTAGTTATAGCATCAGTACCATTAATTATGCTACTATCAATGGTAATTGTATTTGCTACTTTATCTACCCTACATCCCAGACTTAGTAATATTCTTTCAAGGCAAAGTACGTCTTCTATATCTGGTATATTGTCTATAACACATACTCCACTGCTTGCCATTAAAGCTGCTGGCACAATTGCAACAGCAGCATTTTTTGCGCCACTTATATCTATACTACCGTAAAGAGGTTTTCCTCCATTAATAACTAATTTATCCATGCCCGAATCCATCCTTATCTATTGATATATGTATATTTATTTAAAGAATATTTTATCATACAAAATATATTATAGCACACCTATCTGGTATTTTAACATTATTTTTTTAAATATATATAGGTATCTGAAGATATGTTAATATTTTCTTATTTTTCAAAATTTAAATTGATTATCTGTGTAATATTTGATAAAATATTGTAAACGTTTTATAATGTAATTAGTGGTACTTAATTATTAGCATAAAAAAACATCAGTGAAGCAATAATATAATTGCTGACTGATGTTAAATTCAACATAAACCTTGTTTAACTAACTATAATCTTATTGCTTTACAAAACTTCCACAATCTGTACATTCTGGGGTTTTGGCTACAGCCTCATGTTTCACAACATGAATGTGTTCTAGTGTACAGAAATTTGCTCCACCATCGTGAAATTTACACTCATTAACAGAGCAACCTATGCTATCATTATGACCCTGATGCATTGCATGTGTATTGTGTTCATTCATCATTATCACCTCACATTATTTTTTCAATCTTAGTATTGACAATTTAATTTTATTTATTCAAGTTAAAACTTTTTTAATATGTTATAATTACTACTATAAATTAGATCTTGGGGGATTGCTATGAAATACTATCTTGTTGCATTATTAGATGAAGACTCTTACTCATATGTAGAAACAATTCAAAGAAGTTTAAGCAATAAATACAAGTTATATCACGAGTTACCTACTCTTCATATTACTTTAGAAGTTATTGGAGACCCTGATTTAGAAAAACTTTCTACAATTATAAATGAAATAATTAAGCCTTATAAAAAATTTAAGGTTTCAGTAAACGGTGCTATATGCTTTGACCCTCCTCATAAGTCTGTTAATTTAAAGATTGACGAACAGGGTTACATCATTCGGCTGGCCAAAAAAATCAATTCTAAACTTGCTGAAAACGGTTTTCTCGTTCGAGAAAATATTGCAAATTGGGACTTACATATTTCCCTTGCAAATACCAACTATGCAGCAAGGGAATGGTCTGTTCCAGAATTTAATGCTGCCTGCGATGCAACAAAGCAAAAAGATATAAAAACTTTGTTGAAAGTTGACAGAATAGAATTATGGAAACCAATCAATAATAAGAAAAAAATGGTTATTAAAAGCTTCCCATTAAAAAGCTTTTAGTAAAAACACTACTTTATGTAGTGTTTTTATTCATATTTAAACGATTACAAAAATATTTTTTGCGAAACCGTTTACTTTCACTTTAACTTTAGCTTAATATTATGTAGAATAAGAATTAATTGATGTTTAATGAAAGAGGGATAACTAAATGAACTTGGATGAATTATTTAAGCTACAAATGAAACTAGATAAAAAAATTGTTGAACAGCACGCCTTGCAAAATAGATCTTTAGTTTCAGAAAAAATACTAGCTCTTCAAGTAGAAATTGGAGAATTAGCAAATGAAACTAGATGTTTTAAGTATTGGAGTACAAAAAAGCCATCAGACAAGGTTGTAATTTTAGAAGAATATGTTGACTGTATTCACTTCTTACTTAGTATCGGACTAGACTATAACTTTACTGATATCTCAGTTGATGCTATTATTTCAGAATCAAAGCTTACAGACCAGTTTATCAATATATATATTGATCTTAATGATTTCATAATTTGTTCCTCAAAGGATCACTATGCTACTTTGTTTGAAGACTTTTTAAGTTTAGGCTCATCGATTGGTTTCTCAAAGGAAGATATTGTTGAACATTATCTCATAAAAAACAATACAAATCATGAAAGACAGGCATCAGGCTATTAAGTAATAATAATTAATGGGACTGTTTCAAAATAATTAATTTTATTTTGGGACAGTCCCTTCATATTTTGTCTAATAATTATGTGTTTCTTGGTAATACTAATAATCGAGGTGATAACTTTGATTGGTTTTTTATTTTCAATAATAGCTGGAATAACCATGAGCGTACAAGGGGTATTTAACACCCGCTTAAGTGAAAAAATAGGGACTTGGCAAACCAATGTATTTGTTCAAGGTACCGCATTAATTCTAGCACTTTTTATACTCCTAATTTTTAAAGGTGGGGACTTCAGTAATATTAAACAGGTAAATAAGTTATATCTTACTGGAGGTATTCTTGCAGTAATTATAACCTTCACCGTTATGGAAGGCATGAAAATAATAGGAATAACTACTGCGGTAGCAACCATTCTAGTTGCACAAATAGTTGCGGCTGCACTTATAGATTGCTTCGGCGTCTTCGGAACATGTCCAGTAAAGTTTGATATCACAAAAATCATCGGATTTATTACAATGCTAGTAGGAATAATTATCTTTAAATATAAGGGATAAAGTTATAAGTATCATTATTATAAAAAAATCATAGTATATAAAGGAATCATTTTTTAGGATGTAAATATGTTCTCATTAAAAAATAAACTAAGTCCAAATTTAAAAATTGCTGTAAACAACAAGTATTATAAAAATTATAGAGTAATAATCCATTGTAAAAACATGTGTGATAAAATTAATGATAAAATTCTCTCATATAAAGGCTCTGTAATAAGATATATCCCTTCAATCCAATGCATAAGTGCATATATTTCTTCCTTCATAATAGAAAGACTCCTAGAGTACCCTCAGGTAGATTACATTACTTTTGATGACTTTTCATTACTCTGTGGTTCTTCTGTCTTGGCTGCTAATGGAGTTCATCATAGAATAATTCATAAATTTACAGGCAAGGGAATTACCCTTGGAATTGTTGATTCAGGGATATACCCTCATCCCGACATAATAAACCCTGAAAGTAAAATAATAAAATTTGTAGACTTGATTAATGAATTTAAATATCCCTATGATGATAATGGTCATGGTACCTTTATCTCAGGATTGATTTGCGGAAATGGTTACTGCTCTAAAGGAATGTATAAAGGAATTGCTGAAGACAGCAAAGTCTTTATGATAAAAGCCTTTAATAAAACTGGAAAAGGTTACATTAGCGATGTTTTATTTTCCATAGAAGTGCTTATTAATGAAGCCGAAGAACATAACATAAGAATTTTATGCTTACCCTTTGAATTAATAGATAATGACTACTTCATACTAAACTTATTCTCGGAGCTATTTGACATGGCCATAAGTAAAAACCTTATTGTTATAGTTCCTACAGGTCATAATGGAGCCTTTGAAGGAAGTATGAGAGGGGTTTCGACTCTTAAAAATTGCATTACCGTCAGTGGTTTAGACACTAGGAGCAATATGATTAAACCCTGTTCCTTTGCATCCTTAGGTCCTGTTGGCAAATATGATAAGCCTGATCTTTCTGCTGCCTGTGAAGATATTTGTTCTTTAAAAGCTGATGTAGCTTATGTTCCTGAAAGAAACGGAAAGAAACTTTATCCTCGGTTGACTGATAATCCATACACTTCCTATAGTGGTACTTCATGTTCTGCAGCATATATCGCTGGAGTCTGTGCTTTATATTTAGAAAGCAACAACAAACTAGTTTTTAAGGATTTACAATCGCTACTCTCTATATCCTGTAAATTACATGATCTAAGCCGCTTTAATCAAGGTGCCGGAACCCTTGATTTATATAGAACTTTTCAATAGAATAATAATCTTTATCATAAAATAATGCCTATTTACAAATCTTTTTAAAAGGTATAAAATATAACAAAAGGATAAAAACTAATTTACATATAGATTAAGGAGATGTATCCAAATGTTAAGTGAAAAACTAGAAAACGCGTTAAACAACCAGATAAACTTTGAATTTTATTCTGCACACATATACTTATCTATGGCAGCTTATTGCCTAGACATAGATCTAGATGGTTTCGCTAATTTCTTTACAGTTCAAGCTGAAGAGGAAAAGTTTCATGCTATGAAATTTTTTAACTATGTAAATCAAAAAGAAGGAAAAGTTGTTCTTAAAGGTATGCCTGATCCTAGAGTTGCTTTCGAATCAGCTTTAGATGTTTTTGAAACTGCTTTATTACACGAGAAAATCGTAACTAGCAGAATTTATAGTCTTTCTGATATAGCTACAGAAGAAAGAGAGCATGCAACCTTAAGCCTTTTAAAATGGTTTATTGATGAACAAGTTGAAGAAGAAAATAGTCTAACTACCATTATAAAGAAGTTAAAGAGAATGGGCGGAGATTCAGCTGCACTTTATATGTTAGACAATGAATTAGCAACAAGAGTTTTTGTTCCACCAGTTATATAAACTAAGATATATGAAAAGGGCTATCTCAAAATAAAAATAATTATTTTGAAATAGCCCCTTACTTTTTATATTCTTGCTGCGCCACATTTTCTTGCAGCTACTCTTACCGCTTCTGCCACCTTATCCTGTACTTCCTTGTCAAAGGACTTAGGTATAATATAATCTTCATTTAAAGCTTTTGCATTTATTGAGTTAGCTATAGCAAGGGCTGCTGCTAGCTTCATTTCCTCTGAAATATCTCCTGCCCTTACGTCTAGAGCCCCTCTAAATATACCTGGAAAGGCTAAAACATTATTAACTTGATTAGGGAAATCAGATCGCCCCGTGCCAATTATTCTTGCACCTGCCGCTTTTGCATCCTCTGGGAAAATCTCAGGTGTTGGATTAGCCATTGCAAATATTATTGAATCCTTAGCCATCTTGCTAACCATTTCTTTGTTCAAAGCTCCTGGTACTGAGACCCCAATAAATACATCACCACCCAAAATAACTTCTGAAAGCAAACCCTTTTCATTACTTGGGTTAGTTATAGCAGCCAACTCTTCCATTGCAGTATTTAATCCTTCACAGCCTCTATAAATAGCCCCATCTTTATCGCATACCACAATATTTTTAGCTCCTGATGACAAAAGTAACTTTGTAATAGCAGTCCCAGCAGATCCTGCGCCATTAACTACAATTTTTATTGTCTGTAATTTCTTGCCTGTAATTTTTAATGCATTAATTAACCCAGCTAGTACAACTATTGCAGTTCCATGTTGATCATCATGAAAAACTGGTATATCTAGTATTTCCTTAAGTCTTCTTTCAACCTCAAAACATCTTGGTGCTGATATATCCTCCAAATTGATTCCACCGAAGGATGGAGCAATTCTAACCACTGTATCTACAATTTCATCTACATTCTTAGTATCTAATACTATAGGAAAGGCGTCCACATCCCCAAAAATCTTAAACAAAACAGCTTTTCCCTCCATTACAGGCAATGCTGCTAATGGACCTATATCGCCAAGACCTAAAACTGCCGTGCCATCAGATACTACAGCTATAGTATTCCACTTCCTGGTGTATAAATAAGCTTTATCAGGATCCTTATTAATTTCCAAACAAGGCTGTGCAACCCCTGGGGTATAGGCTAAGCTTAAATCATCAGCATTATTTATATGGCATCTCGATTTAACCTCTAACTTACCTTTTAGTTCTTCATGATACTTTAATGATTCTTCATAAATTGTCAATTAAATCATCCTCTCAATGTATGTATTAGTCCTTAGTAATCACCTTGTATAACTCTTTAAATGTATTCTTATTACTATCCCAAAACAGATAACCACTTACCTCTTCAAGTCTAACCCACATAAAATCATCATGTTCATCTGATATTTTCACCTGTAAAGCTGGATCTAAACCCCTACACATAAATAATGATTTCTTTATAACCAAATCATCTTCTTTAAGAGAAATCTCAAATTTATAATTTAAATCCTTTAATATTTCCAGGTTCATAAGAAGATTTGCCTCTTCCTTTACTTCTCTAATACAGGCATCTATTGGTTTCTCATTGTTCTCTATACCACCAGTAATGGGTTGCCAGAAGGCAGGATGCCTATTTGTTTCAGGTTTATGCAATAACAATACTTCAATAGAACCTTTTGACCCCTCTCGAACAATATAACACTCTATACTATTTTTAATTTTCATATCCTGCCTCCTGTACAATATCAAATTACTCCATAATATCTATAAGTTTCTTAAATACGTCTTTGTTATTTTTAAGTTTATCTTCATTACCTAAAATACATATATATTTTTCATCCATAACAGCAGAGATCAATTTCGACAGTCCAGATATATCTGTAACCTTGGCTTCTAAAACTTGATTTCGCTCTCTTTGAATATCCTCAAATGTAATGCCACTTATAAAGTTAGCAGTAGCAACTTGACCTTTCATAGAAGGGCTTAAAGGTGTATCTAGCTCTGAAACTGTTCCTATAATATATTTTGTCATCTCTCTCTCATCTGCACTAAACTTCTCTAGATATGCTGCCATTTCATCATATATATTTAAAGTTTCTGTTAAGTTTGGATCTCTATAAGATGTAAAATACATATTACCATTCTTTAAAAATGCAGCCATACAGCCATATGCTCCACCCTGTACTCTTACTCTATTCCAAAGGTAATCATATCTTGCTACAGATCTTAAGAGTAACATAGCTCCAGTGTACTTAAATCCTAACTTCTTATAATTTCCACCCTTAGCCACGAATTGAACTTTACCAGAGGTCATCAACCCTTCATTTTCAGCTTTAAGCTTAAATTTGTAATCTTGCTTCTCGTAAATTGAATCATCTAACTTTTCCGTTAGGATTGTTAAATTTTCTTTAATAGCCTTAAATTCTTCTGAAGGGGAAGTAACACTGATTAATAAACTATTCTTATTAAATATCTTCTGTGAAACTTCTTCTAAAGTGGCTACAAGCTCCTCATATCTATTCTCAAAATTTTTATCTAGGTCTGCAATAAAATGATAAAAACTTATACCACTTAATAACTCTGTATACTTACCAAAAGGTGAAAAATATGATTGAACTCTAGATGCGGCAAGCACATGACCTTCACCTTGTATCTTCATTTCATATCTAGACTTAATTTCTGATACTAATTCTCTAATACGTTTTTTGTCATCAAATTTACTATTTAGAATTGTTTCGCTTATTAACTCCATTAATTTAGGAACCTTGCTATTTATAGCTTTAGCTTTTACAACAAATTTAGGGAAGAATTCTTCAGCATCTCCATTTTTCATATAAGCCTTAGCAGCATATCTTATCCCGCCAGTATTAATGTTTATCTCATTTGATAAATCTTCGTAGCTATAGTTTTTTGTATTAATCATTCCTAATATCTCTCCAAGTAAAGTGATATAAGGAAGTTGCTCTACCTTAACTCTACATGTTTGAAAATACATGTTTACATATGCAATTCCATTAGTAAATATGTCATGCAATAATATTCCATCCCCGCGCTCTTCTAAAGGCAACTTATCTGCTTTTATATCTATATCCTTTAAAGATAATAATGGAATCTTATTAATATCTTCCTCTAAGTCTCCTGAGGTCTGCCTTTCAGTTAATTTAGCTGTCTGACTAATTATTTCATCTAATTGGCTATCCGACAAGGATTTCTTAAAGGTTTTTAGTTTATCTGTTAGCTGCTTTTCCTTAATCTCTGCTAATCCCTTCTTAGGTTTTACCATAAGTAATGAGCTATGAGTATTATTTAATATATACTTTTTAATTATTTCCTCAAAGTAATTAGAATTAACTCCAGCCTTAATCTTTTCCATAGTTGCAGCATACCTTAAGTGTATTACAGGACTACAATCATAAAGCCAAGTGTCCATACACATAATATTATAAATTAATCCCTTTGGATAACTGTTGAAATCTGCTTCCCTTAAATTAAATTCCTTTATATTTATAACCGATTGTATAAGTTTTTTATCTATTCCTTCATTAACTAATTTATTAAGAGAATCGTATACAACCTTTTTAAATTCTTCTTCCTTAGCCTCATTTGAATTTTTTACTACTATAGAAAAAGTGGGTTGAAGAATACTATTATCATACATTCCAAAAACATCTTTTCCTAAATTCGCATCGATTATCGCTTTTTTAAGTGGTGCAGCTGGGGTCTCTAAAAGCACATTTTCAAGTATATCAAAAGCCATATAAAGTTCTGGGTCCGTTGAGTCTTTAATAACATAGTTCAAACTAAAAAAAGTTTTATCTTCTTCCTTCTCATTTGAAGAAATCGGATATTGAACTTCTAATCTATTTTGCTTCTCAAATGCCTTTTGAGCTATGATCTCTGAATCTACCTTTATTTTGTTGTAATCTTTTAAATAATTCTCATCCATAAATTTTAAGGTGGACAGTAAGTCCATATCACCATAAAGGTAGATATAACTATTTGAAGGATGATAATAATTCTTATGAAACTCTAGAAATTTTTCTTGAGTTAGTTCAGGAATAAAATCTGGGTCTCCACCGGATTCCACACCATAAGTAGTATCAGGAAATAGGGATTCAGACACCTTTCTCATCAAAATTGACTCTGGGGAAGAAAGTGCACCTTTCATTTCGTTATATACTACGCCCTTGTAGGTTATCTCCTCAGCTTTATTATTTAACTCGTAATGCCAACCTTCCTGCATCATTATCTCAGGATATTGATATATATTAGGGTTAAGTACTGCATCGAAATATACATCCATTAGATTTAAAAAATCCTTTGAATTTCTACTAGCTACCGGGTACATAGTTTTATCTCCAAAGGTCATTGCATTTAAAAAAGTATTTAATGAACCCTTTAAAAGCTCTACAAAAGGCTCCTTAACAGGAAACTTTTTAGAACCACAAAGCACAGAATGTTCTAAAATATGTGCTACTCCAGTACTATCCTTAGGTGGAGTCCTAAAGGATATTGAAAAAACCTTATTATCATCCTCATTTTCAATATGAAAAAGCTTTGCTCCACTCTTTTCATGGATAAATATTCTTCCAACAGAGTTAATTTCCTTTATATCTTCAATTTCTAACAACTTAAAACCGTTATAATTCTCTCCAACCATTAATGTCATTATTTATTACCACCTTTCAAAATATAAACCTTAATACATATACAGACATATTTTATGAATAATTAATTATATATATCCGAAAATTCTAAAATATTTATGCCTATCTTTATATAGATATTATAATACTTTTCACCATATGTTGCACTAATGACATAATTATTCCAATTAAATTTTATATGTACGTAGCTTATATTCTCTTTCCCATAATAATTAAGTCTCTTTCCAATGAATCTAGTACCGCTATTCTCTCAAGATTTCCCCAAGCACCAAACCCATATTTTTTAAATAATTTCATACTAGGTATATTATGTCCAAATATAAATCCTAATAGTACCTTTATATTGTACCCTTGGCAGTTTTCTATAGCAAATTGTAGGAGTTTTTCACCGAAACCTCTACCTCTATAATTTTCATCTAAATAAATACTAACCTCAACTGTTCCATCATAGGCTGGTCTACCATAAAAAGACTGAAAGCTTAGCCAACCAGCTATCTGTCCTTCAATTTCCATCACCCATAGTGGTCTTTTATCATTACTATGAGCATAAAACCAATCCATCCTCTGCTCCACAGTTACTGTCTCTAAATCCGCTGTAACCATTCTCCCTGGCACGGTAGAATTATATATTCTTACTATCTCACCCAAATCTTCTAAGTTTGCATACCTAAAATTCATTTTTAAGCCCCCGCTCTTATATTTTTATCCCTATAATACTAGTTAATTTCAAAAATGTCTATTATGAAAACTCCTAAATATACATACATGTTATATATTGTAGTATAATAAAGCTATCTTTAGCTATAGAAAGGAGTTACAACATGTTAAATGTAACAGAAAGATTCTTAAAATATGTAAAATATGATACTAAATCAGATGAGGAAAGCTTAACTATCCCAAGCACTCCAGGTCAATTAGTTTTGGCAAACCTTTTAGTCGATGAACTTAATGAAATTGGGATGCAGGGCGTTTCATTAAGTGAATACGGATATATTATTGCTACCTTACCCTCTAATATAGATAAGAAAATACCTACCATTGGATTTATATCTCATATGGACACTAGCCCTGATATGAGTGGTACAAATGTTAATCCAATTATAGTAGAAAATTACTTAGGTGGAGACCTAGTTTTAAACAAAGAAAATAATATTGTATTATCACCGAAACTTTTTCCTGAATTAAACTCCTATCTAGGTAAAACTCTTATCACTACAGATGGAACCACACTTTTAGGGGCTGATGATAAGGCTGGCATAGCAGAGATTGTTACTGCAATGGAGTTCCTTTTGACTCACCCTGAAATAAAACATGGGGTAATAAGAGTTGGATTTACTCCTGACGAAGAAGTTGGTCGCGGCGCTGATAAGTTTGATGTGGAGAAATTTAATGCAGATTTCGCATACACTATGGATGGTGGACCTCTTGGAGAATTAGAATGTGAGAACTTTAATGCAGCTGGCTTTAAATTAAAGATTAACGGAAGAAACGTGCATCCTGGCTCTGCTAAAGGAAAAATGGTTAACTCCATATTTATTGCAACTGAATTTGTAACTTCGCTACCTGAAAATGAAACTCCTTCAACTACTGAAGGTTATGAAGGTTTCTATCATTTAAGTGATTTTAATGGAGAAGTAGAAACTACTACCTTGCAATATAAAATTAGAGATTTTGATAAATCAAATTTTGAAAAAAGGAAGGCCACTGTTGAAGCCTTAGTTAAAAACTTAAATTCTAAATATGGAGAAGGTACTGTTGAATTAAATATGAAGGATGAGTACTATAATATGCTAGAAGTACTTAAAGATAACATGCATATTACAGATACAGCAAGAGATGCTATGTTAGAATTAGGTATAGAACCTCTTATTAAACCTATAAGAGGTGGTACTGATGGGTCTAGATTATCCTTTATGGGACTTCCAACTCCAAATATCTTTGCAGGTGGAGAAAACTTTCATGGTAAGTATGAATTTGTTTCCACTTATAACTTAGAAAAAGCTGTTGAAGTTATTCTAAAAATTATTGAACTTTATACAAAGAAATACTAAACCCTTTAAACTCGCTTACATTAATCTAGGAAAATATATAGACGAAAAACCTTATAGTATTATAAAGTTTTTCTTAAGAACCCTTTGCTGAGACAGTAAAGGGTTCTTAACGTAATTTAACAAACAGAAATATACCTTATTCCCTTTTTCGATTTAATTCTTATTAATTAAATGTTAATTTTCATTTAATATTTAGTTGATATACTATAGGTAATCCATTATTTAGTAAGGGGGCCTTTTAATGAAAAAGCGTATATTAGCATTAATACTCATCAGTACACTAACCCTAGCAACTGGTTGTTCAAAATTTAATAATAGACGTGCAGAAAAAACTTCAGATATAAAATCAACTACGAGTACAACTACCTCTGATGTGAAAGTTACAAAAGATAATGTTAAAAATTTAAGTGAGGATGACCTTTTGAAAATAGCCGAGGAAGCAACCTCAGATCTTGATAGCTTAGCACTTGAAGATGAGGATTTGGCAGAATTAGATTCCATTATTAACAATGTAGACCTAACTACAGATATACCTACATCTGTAGAGTTAAAAAAATAATTAAGGGGTGATTAAAGTGAGAAAAATATTATCAACCATATTAACTATGATCATGGTTCTTAGCATAAGTTCAAATGTTTTTGCTGCTGGTAATGCAGATAGTTTAACTCCAGATCAGAAGGCTGCAAAGGATACTTTTATGAGCACCTTTTACACTCAATGGCAAACGCTAGTAGATTTAAGGCTTCAAACTGTCAAAGCTTTGGAAGTTAATAAAGCCCTTAGAACTCAAATAGCAACAGCAGCAAAGAACAGTTCAACCTTAGATAAAGATTCCTTGGCTAAGATCAAAACTGTGGCTCTACAGAATAAAGACATAGTCACCCAAATTAAGGCGTTAGATGTTCAAAGGAAGGACCTAGTTACTAAATGGCACGCTGCAGTTAAAGCAAAGGATACTTCTACCATGGCTTCTTTAAGTGATCAGATTAAAGGCCTAAACAGTCAAATAACAACCTTGAAAGCTCAGATAAAGACTAACTCTGATACCATTAAACCTCTAAAAGATCAGATAAAGGTTTATCGTGATGCTGTATCAAAGAGAAAAACTACACTTACTCCTCTTAGACAAGCAGAAAAAACGCTACATGATAAAATAGTTTCTGAAGAAAAGGCTAAGAGCGCACTTTGGACAACCTACCGCGCAGCTATTAAAAATAAAGATTATGCTGTAGCTAAGACTACCTTTCAAAGCATTATAGATGCAAAAAAGCAAATTCTTGTAGACATAAAGGAGAATACCAGTAATTTAAATAATATATTAGCCGCTTTAAAACAAGTATAAGAATATAATTTATCATACACGCACTTGCAAGTATTTTGCAGGTGCGTGTATAATATGTTTAAGACCTATACAATAAATTGGAGGAAAAAATGATACAAATAAATAACTTATATTTTTCTTATACTAAATCAGCACCCTTTACACTTAACAATATTGATTTAACCATTAATAATGGGGAGTATATATCTATATTAGGAGAAAATGGTTGTGGTAAAAGCACTCTTATAAAATTAATCCTTAATATTTTATATCCAACTGAAGGAACTATAATTAATTCAAGTAAAAGAATCGGTTATGTCCCTCAAAAGTCTGATGACTTTAATTCACAATTTCCCATTACAGTTTATGAAATGTTAAATTGCTATAGAAAAATACTTAAGATAAATGATAAAGCAATAATTAATAAAAGTTTGGAAATGGTTAATATGCTTAATTTTAAAAATGCCCTTATTGGAACCTTATCTGGAGGACAATTTCAAAAGATATTAATAACTAGAGCCTTGATAGGAAATCCAAGCCTTTTGATTCTAGATGAACCGTCAACTGGAGTAGATATAAATAGCCAAAATGATATTTATGGTTTTATAAAGGATTTAAATAAAAACCATGGAATAACTGTAATTTCTATAGAACATAATTTAGACGCTGCAATTAGAAATTCAACCCTTATTTATCATCTACGAAATGGCAATGGTCATTTATGTACACCGACCTCCTATGCTAAGGAATATTTAAAATCTAATAAAAAGCCTATTTCATAACATTTTATCAAGTGAGGTTAGTTTATGTTTATGTATGTATTCTCCATATTCTTAATAATTGCATCTAATGTTTTATATAATATATGTCAAAAGTCAACGCCTAAAAGTGTTAATCCGTTTACTTCACTATTAGTTACTTATTTAACGGCCACACTATTAACTGTTATTGCCTTCAAATTTAATAAAACAGACAAAGGTTTCTTAGATTCATTAAAAGAATTGAATTGGACAAGTTTTGTGCTTGGAATCTCCATTGTGGGTCTTGAATTGGGTTATTTAATGGCGTATAGAGCTGGTTGGAACATAAGTGTAGGCTCTTTAGTAGCAAACATTTTCTTGGCAATATTACTTATACCAATAGGTATACTGTTTTTCAAAGAAGGTTTTGAGTTCAATAAAATACTAGGAGTGGCCTTTTGTTTCTTAGGTCTACTTCTTATAAACAAAAGATAAAAAAGGAGTACTTATATGAGTAATTTACGATATGATATCTTAACTGGAAATACAGTAATTATAAGTGAAAATAGAGCTAAAAGACCCTTTGATATAAATCTAGATAAAAACCATCTAGCTACCTGTCCATTTTGTCCTGGAAATGAGGAAAATACCCCTCCGCATCTTTTTTCAAAGGGTACTCCTTGGACCATAAGAGTAGTACCTAACAAATATCCTGCTCTAAACAACGAGCTTTCAGAGAATCAAGCTGGTATATTTTCTTCTGAAAACATAACTGGAAGTCACTATGTAATAATAGATTCTGATAAGCATTATAACTACCTTCATTGTATGGAACCTGAAGAAATAGTTTCTTTAATTTGTACTTACTCCTGGGTAATGAAGGAGCTTTATAAAGAGGAAACTATTAAATATGTTCAGATCTTTAAAAACTATAAAAAAGAAGGTGGCTCTTCTTTAGAACATTCCCATTCTCAAGCAGTGTCACTAAGTTTTATACCAAAACAAATACAAACTCAATTAGATAATGCAGAGGGTTACTATAAAGAAAATAATACTTGTTTATTTTGTAAAATGCTACAAATGGAGAAAGAAGCTAATACAAGAATCATTATGGAATCAGATGATTATATAGCTTTTGCACCATACGCTTCATTACTTCCCTATGAATTTTCCATATATCCAAAATCACATTCAAGTAACTTTTCAAATATGACAAATGCCCAGCATATAAGTCTTTCAATATTGATAAAGAAATTACTTTTTAAATTATATGAAGTCTTAAATAATCCAGCTTATAATTTATATATTAATTCAATAAATACCGAAAAGGGTTCTTTTCATTGGAACATTAGAATAGTACCTAGAATATCCATTCAAGCTGGCTTTGAGCTTTCTACTGGAGTAATTCTCAATTCTATTTCTCCTGAAAAAACAAAAGCAATTTTAAGCTAGAATATATATATCTAAAAGCAACACTTTTTTACATTTTTTTTATTTTTATGTTGATTTTTCCTAAGAAGTTTGAGAAAATAGGTATTATAAGGGAGATTGAGAAACATGGATGTTTATGTAGCACGTCAGCCAATCTTTGACATAAATAATAACTCTATTGCCTATGAACTTTTATTTAGAAATAGTTTGGAAAATAAATATACTGGAAATGATGGAAATGCGGCAACCCTAGAAGTAATAAACAATACCTTCTTTACTATTGGTCTTAATAATGTTTTAGATGGTAAAAAGGCCTTCATTAACTTAAGTGAGAGTCTATTAAAAGCTGATTTTATCACCGCTTTGCCTCCAGAACATGTGGTTATAGAAATTCTTGAAACCGTGGAACCTACCACTGAAGTAATTGAACGATGCAAAGAACTAAAAAATAAAGGATATATCTTAGCACTTGATGATTTTGTATTTTACCCAAAGTACAAGAAATTATTAGAGATTGTGGATATAATTAAGGTAGACTTTACCATAACAATTGGAGCGGCAAGAAAACAAGTTTTTAGATTAATAAAAAATAAAAGAATTAAGTTTTTAGCTGAAAAGGTTGAAACAAAAGAAGAATATCTTGAGGCAATTTCCTATGGATATACCTATTTTCAAGGATACTTTTTTAGTAAACCTGAGATCCTAATGGGAAAGGATATTCCTTTAAATAAAATGATTTACTTAAGATTAATTAAGGAATTAAATAGTAAAGAGTTTCATGTGGATAAACTTGAGGCTTTAATCGTAAAGGATGTTTCAATTGCTTATAAATTATTGAAGATGATAAATTCTTCTGCTTTTGGCATTAAAAATAAAGTTACATCAATGAAACTAGCAATAGCTATGCTTGGAGAGAAGGAAATGGTGAAATGGCTTTATATGTTAGTTGTTCGAGGCATTAGTTTAGACAAACCACAAGAACTAATAACCCTATCACTTGAAAGAGCAAAGTTCTGTGAGCAACTTGCTATTCTATCAAATAATAACCAGATTGCCTTTGATGCCTATTTAACAGGAATGCTTTCGACCATGGACGCAATTTTAAACTTGCCAATGGAAAAAATATTAGATGAACTATCAGTGGGGGATGATGTCAAATTAGCACTTACTGAGGAATCAAATACATTAGGTATCATTTATCGCTTAGTTAAAAACTATGAAAGAGGGGACTTTGATAGTGTAATAACCTTAGGTGATGATTTACATATTAATCAAAGTGATATCAGCGACACTTATTTTAATGTGCTAAGGTGGATAAAGGATATGTAATATTAACTTATTGAAAGGGACTATCTAAAAATGATTAATCATTTTTAGACAGTCCCTTTTTGTGTGTTTATCTTAGAATCTCAAATCTCGTTCCCCAGCTTCAATCCTTTTAAGTTTCTCTATAGCTGCGTCTCGAGCAATGTCCTTAGTAATATCCTTAAGACCTTGTTCTATAATCTTTTCACCTAATTTTTTTGCTTCCTCATCACCATAATCTAAAAGATATTCCTTGAAGGTAAGTAACGCATTAGGCTGACAAACATTTCCGATTTGACCAGACTTAGCAAGGGCCATAAATCTATCTCCTGTTCTTCCTTCTCTATAACAAGCTGTACAATAGCTTGGTACATATCCACTGGCACATAACCCTTTTATTACTTCCATAGGGGATCGATGATCTCCAACCTCAAACTGTGGCTTCTCATCTGATTTATTTATACCGTATTCCTCAGAATATCCACCAACGCCTGTACATGAACCAGCACTTAATTGAGATATTCCAAGAGCTAACACTTCTTCTCTAAATACAGGTTCTTCCCTAGTAGAAATAATCATTCCTGTATATGGAACAGCTAATCTTAAAACCGCTACTAGCTTCTTAAACTGCTCATCAGTTACAAGGTATGGAAAGTCCTTAACTGCTACGCCTTCAGCCGCTCTAAGTCTAGGTACTGATAGCGTATGTGGTCCAACACCAAAAGCTTTTTCTAAATGCTCTCCATGCATAAGCATAGCTATAGTTTCATATTGATAATCATATAAACCGTATAATACCCCTAATCCTACGTCTCCAATACCTGCTTCCATAGCTCTGTCCATAGCTGTAGTATGATAATTGTAGCTATGCTTTGGACCCTTTGGATGATATCCTTCATAAATATCCTTATTATAACTCTCTTGAAATAATATATAAGTTCCAATATCTGCATCTTTAAGTCTTTTATAGTCTTCTACAGTTGTTGCTGCAATATTTATATTAATTCTTCTTATACTTCCATTATCAAACTTAAGAGAGTATATCTTATTAATGCATTCTATTACATAATCCAAATTACAGTTTATTGGATCTTCTCCAGCTTCAAGTACTATTCTCTTATGTCCTAATTTTTCTAAAACCTTAACTTCCTCAGCAATCTGGTCCATATCTAATTTTCTTCTTGTGAAAGATTCATTAGAACACTTATAACCACAGTAAGTACATCCATTTACACAATAATTACTTATATAAAGTGGAGCAAATAAAACAATTCTCTTGCCATAAATAGTCTCTTTTATAGCTTTTGCAGTCTTATACATTTCTTCTAGAATGTCGTTATCTTCAATATTTAAAAGTACCGCCGCTTCCCTATGAGTCAAGCCTACACAGGTCTTAGCCTTATCTAAAATCCTTCTTACATTTTCCTTATTCTTTACCTTCTCAGTACCTTCTGCCATTGAGGCTCTTATTTCCTCATCTACAATAAATTCACTTGCTAAATATTCTTTCACGTAAATTCCTCCTACTTTTTAGTTAATGCTGATTTAACATTTACTCCAACTATCTTGCCTAGCCTTCCAGTCATGGCACTAATTGCATCTGAAGTACCATCTACAATTAGAGAAATAATTGATATCCCCTTTTCTCTATAAGGTATTCCCATTCTTCCAACAATAATATCCGCAAATTCATGAAGAATTTCATTGACAGAACTAGCACTTTCAAATTTTTCAATTACTATGCCCACTACCCCTATTCTAGTCTCCATACATCCTCTTCCTCCAAAATAAAAAACCTTCTGTACCAAAGTCAGAAGGTAATACAAACAAAAATATCCTCCTTCACCTTTTGCTTAGAAAAACTCCTTACAATCGGGTAACAGTTTTGAATTATTAAGTCTTCTAAGACAGAAAATCCAACTTATTAGACATATATAATATTAAGACTTTGTAGAAATATTGTCAATGTTTTTTCCTCATATTATATTAGCTAAACTATTGACATATACAGTTTACTGATATATAGTTAGACTATATACAGTTTAACTATATATATATGTGTGCAAAAGCAAAAAATTTATTGGATAAAAAATTGGAGGCTTATATGAATTTAAATAACTTCTTACCACTTACAGAAACAACCTTTTACATTATGCTTTCCTTATTAAATCCCTCTCACGGTTATGCAATCATGCAAAATGTAGAAAAGTTAAGTGAAAAAAAGGTTAAGGTAGCTGCTGGAACACTATACGGTGCTATTGAAAACCTTATGAAGCAAAAGTTAATAAAATCAGTAGAAAGTGAAGATAAGCGACGAAAAGTATATGTACTTACCACCGAAGGAAAAGATGTATTAAGATTGGAGGTTACTCGAATTAAGCACTTAGTAACTATATCTGAAGATTTAATTAAATAATGAAAGGAAGTTAGGTATGAAAAGTTTTAGGATATTTGTAGACATGGATAAAGAGGAACAATACTTAAACAACATGGCTAAAAGTGGTTTCATCATGAAGAACTATAGTCTTTTAGGTATATATACTTTTATAAAAGCAGAGCCTAAGGATTCACAATATAGAATTGATTATCGTGTATTCAAAAATAAAGTAGAATTTGGACAGTATAAAACTTTATTCGAAGACGCTGGTTGGGAACATGTCTCAGGAACAAGCTACTCAGGAGCACAATATTTCCTTCCTAAACTAAGCAATATGGAATTCCCAGATATTTTTTCAGATGCTGAATCAAAATCTACACGCTATAAAAGATTTATAAAACAGTGTATTTCGGGCTTTGCCTGCGCGCTAATATATATGTTTATTATGTTTAGTGAATATGGATTTAAATTCAATAACTTCGGCTATTTGACACCTGGACTATGGGATAAGAAAGGACTTAATTTTTGGTTTGCCTTTGCTTTTGAAACACCCTTTGCAATTTTAAGAATATTACCTCTTATTGTATTTATGATATATGCAATACTTTCTTTAGATTTCTCATTTAAGGCAAGGAAGTTATATAAAGAAAGTCTCAGAGATACTTCAAACAGTAGATTATGATTTAAAGAAGCACCAGGGTGCTTCTTTCTTTAAAAACTTATATACTTCATCTTCAGTCTCACCATTAACATCTATCTCTCATAAATATTTTTCTATTTTTTCTTTAATAACTTCTTTTGGTAAAAATCCTACCATTGCATCTTGCTTTTCACCATTTTTTAATATTAACATCGTTGGTATAGTTGATACACTATATTTACTAGCAATGTCTGGACTTTTATCTACATCAATTTTTATGAACTTAACTTTGCCCTCCATTTCTAATCCTAATTCTTCAAAAACTGGAGATAGCATTTTACAAGGTCCACACCATGTTGCAAAAAAATCTACAATAATAACACCATCTGCTACTTCATTTTGAAATTGCCCTGATTCAATTACTCTTGCCATTTAAACTCCTCCTTATCTTCTCTTTTGCGCATCTACATAGGCTATAGCTGATAGCGCTGCTATATTACCTTCACCTGCTGATTTTATATATTGATAAGGTACACCAACTATATCTCCTGCCGCAAAACAGCCATCTAAGTTAGTTTTCATCCTTCTATCCACTTGGACATGATTTTCATCCATCTTTAATCCAGGAACTAACTGACCTGGTGATATGCTATCTCTTAAAATAAAAATACCATCTGTGATTAATTCACCATTTTTAACCACTAATTTACTCACCTTTTCATCGCCAACTATTTCAACGGGTATATCATAAATAATTTCTACCACTGAATCTACTTCAACTTTTTCTTTATACATGGGAAGATAATAAACCTTAGAAGCTACTGTTGCTATAAAGTTGACTTCATCTTCTTCCTTCTTATGGTAAGCTATTATTGTAACAACCTTATTCTTATATAGCGGAGCATCACAAGTTGCACAATATCCTACTCCTCTACCTAAGAATTTTTCCTCCCCCTTAAAAGCTTTGCCGGAGTTTACTCCAGTAGCTAATATTATTGAAGTGGCTTCATACATTTTTTCATTTACTGCTAATGCAAAATACTCACCCATTGAATATATATTATTTACTTTTTCTTCAGTAATGCTTATATCCATTACTTCTAAGTGATTAGCAAACTCATCTCTAATTTCAGCTCCACTCTTTCCGTAAAAACCTAAATAGTTACTAACTTTTTCAGCCTTCATCAATTTATTACTAATGTCTTTGTTACCGAATACAATAAATTTTTTATTTCTTATTTTTGCATTTAATGCTGCTGATAGCCCTGCCGGTCCACTACCTATTATGGCAATATCATATCTTAAACTCATTTAAAATTCTCCTTAAAATCATAACTTTACTTTTTTAGTAATTTTTCTATATCCTCTTTTATATTTAATGGATCTACTGTTGGTCCATATCTCTTAATTATATTTCCATCAGAATCTATCAAGAACTTAGTAAAATTCCACTTTATTTTCTTACCAAAAAAACCCTTTGATTTACTCTTTAGATATTTATATAAAGGATGTTCATCTTTACCGTTCACATCTATTTTTTCAAGCATTGTAAAAGTAACCCCATAGTTCAATTGACAAAATTCATGTATTTCTTTATTACTCCCTGAATCTTGCTTTGCAAATTGATTGCAAGGAAATCCTAAAATTTCAAAATTTCGTCCTTTGTATTGTTTATATAGTTCTTCTAACCCTTTAAACTGAGGTGTTAATCCACACGTACTTGCAGTGTTTACAACTAGAACTACTTCACCTTTGTATTCCTCCATCTTTACCTCTTGACCATTCATCTTTTTTGCTGAAAAATCATAAAAATTCATATTCATTACTTCCCTTCATATTTTTAATTTAATACTATTTAATTGATACAAATTTAATTTTATTCAATTGATTTATTTAAAAAATATTAAGCGAACTTTAAAGTTGCACTTAATTTTTTTTGATATTCAGCTAAAATTACTTAATAGTTCATCTAAAGATTTTTTCAAAATAAAAAATTTTTCTTCAGTTACTCCAACGCTACAATATATTTGCTCTGGAACTTCAAGTATTTCATCTTTCATTATTCTTCCCTTTTGTGTTACTTCAACTATTACTACTCTATCATCTTGTATATCTCTATATTTTATTATTAATTCCATACGCTCTAATTTTTTTAATACTGGAGTAAGAGTTCCTGAATCTAAGTGTAATCTTTCTCCGATTTGCTTAACTCCAATTTTTTCATTTTCCCATAATACTAGCATTGTTACATACTGTGTATATGTAAGTTTATATTTATCAAGGACTGGTTTGTATAATTTTATTATTTCTCTTGAAGCAGCATATAATGAAAAACACAGCTGATTGTCCAATTTAAGACTTTCATATTTATCCATACTTAGCCTCCTTATCTCAGATTCAATTTAGTCAAATTCAATTGCATGCAATCTATTCAATGATTTTATTATACAATTCATTATTTTTATTGTCAACCTAAACTTTGTTACAACTAATATCCTTCTTTCATAAGTATATTTTATTTAGTATTGGTTATAATACCTACTGAAAATCAATATTTTAGGAGGTAAATCATGGGAAAGACTAACGATAAACAAAGAACTGCACCTATCTCTAGAGGACCTGAGGCACCAAAGCTATCCTCAGACACCAACTCTAAAAATAGCGATAAAGATAAAAACATAGGCAAAAAACATAGTAAATAAAATGAACTGTCTCAAAATAAAATTAATTATTTTGAGACAGTCCTTTTTATATCAAAAAAGTCTAATTAACTAAATATGAGACTCCTTAACCTAATTTCTTAATTAATATAATATCTCGAAATACTAGAACTATAATTCATTTAATCTTATTTACCTTATTGGATTTTGAGAAGCAGCATGGTACTGTATGTGAAAGAGACTATCCGAGTGAACCTTAGAAAACTTAGTCTTCCTTAAGTACAACGAGTAGTCTCCGAACGTATAGTACCATGCTGCGCTCATTTGCATTAGGGTATAATATTAAGTATATTTTACTGCTATTTTTTATATATGATTAAGCCTCTCATTAGCCTTATCAATAATCTCATCTGGATATCCTAAAAACTTAAGTACTTTAATAGCATTTCTAGTTTTTGATATTCCTTTTCGAATCTTGTAATCAAATATTAAACCTCTTTCCCCTACATCCTCTGTGAAGTAATAACATTCATAATGATTTTTAACCATTTCTGTAAGTTCTATATCATGGGTAGCGGCGATGGTCATGGCATTATGATCGGGAAGATAATCCAATATTTCTGCTGCTGCACTTACTCTCTCTACAGGATTTGTACCTCTAAATATTTCATCTATCATACATAAAGAAGGTATATTATCCTCTGAGGATTTAATTATTCTAAGCAATGCTTCTGCCTCTCCTAGGTAATAACTTTTACCCCCCATTATATTATCACTTGGGCTAATAGAGGTCAAAACCTTCAAAAGTGAAGCCTTATAAGAGGTTGCAAGACAGGTGGAAATAGTTTGAGCCAGTAGTGCATTCACCCCAAGCATCCTTAGGAAAGTAGATTTGCCTGACATATTTGAACCCGTTAATATAATTCCTCCTCGAGTGAGCCTAATTGTATTTGGAACTGCTTCTACAATTAATGGGTGTCTTCCATCAACAACTTCTATCTTTGGACCGCTATAGGTAAATTCTGGTTCCACAAAATTCACTAATTCATCTCTATAGGAAGCTAAAGAAATATAAGCATCTAATTCCCCTAGAATTGAATAAATATTCCTCAGTTCTTCCCTATATTTGTTTATACCTTTTATTGCAGAAAAATAGCTTACCTCATCTAGCAAGAAAAATATACTAAAGTAATCAGTAATAATATCTATACCTTCAACTCTACCTAAAGACATGGTTCTTTTTGAAATATAACTACATGCATTATAAGATTTTTTTAGAGCATCCATCTTTTCCTTAAGTACTGGCTCCTCAATTCCTTTAATTACCTGTGCAGTTTTAATCATTCCACCTATTCTTCCTATAGAAGGTATATCTCCGGAAATTACTCTCTTAGATAATCCATGGATAGCAAAATTACAAAAAAACATTGTCACTATGAGTAAAGCTCCAACTCCTAGACCTAAAACAGGTAAAGAAATAATAGAAACCACAGCCATACCACTCATTATGTAAAAAAATATATTTGCTTTAATAACGGGTATCTCTTTCCCCCATAACAAAGTGATTACTCCATTATTCTTTTCTCTACCCAAATTATAGAAAGCATATTGAAACTTTTCTCTCACATTGGCATTATTTCTAAAGAAATCTATTATCACACTTCTTTTTTTAATTTCTGCTTCATCAAAGGAAGGTGTTCTTAATAGATTATAAAGAGCATGCTCTCCAGTTTTAGAGAGAGTTCTATCTAATATCTCATAGACCTCATCCATGGTAAGATCTTGCCAGGTCTGATCATCTATATAGAATTTACTCCTATCAAGTTCAGAAACCAGTTTATGAAATTCGGAAATAGTCTTGAAGTTTCTTTTTCTTTTTTGTTTTGTCCCCCACTCTCTTTTAATAAAATTTAAGCACTTAGCCTTCTTAAAGCCTCTTCTAAAATATATGGCTAAAGCTATTAAAAAAGGAACTGATATTAACATAAGATAATACCTTTCTCCAATATTTTGGGCTAAAACAACTGAAAAATATACATCCAAGATCATAAAACCAATAGATATATAAAAACCATAATTATATAGACTCTCGTTTTTATCCAAACTAATTCCCCCTAAATAATAATAAGTGAGAACTAAGTATTAACAACTTAATTCTCACTTATTATATCATAATTATTTTGTATTTACCTTCAACAATCCTGCACCTTTTAATGCAGGTAAAGTTGCTGCAGCAATAGCCGAAACTATAATACCTGCAACTATATCTTTAACAATGAAAGGAACGAATCCTGCTGCCAAAGCGCCCTGTAAACTCATTGACTTCCCTATATAAAGATTTATTATTAGATACATATAGGATACTCCGATAATATAATCAATCATAATCCCACAAAGTACAGCTATAACTATCTTATTATATTTTTCTCTAATATAGCCTATAACATAGGCTGCTACTATAAATCCAATTATATATCCAAAACTTGGCTGTAGTATATATTGCGGTCCAGCTATTGGTTTGGAAAAAACAGGTATACCAATAAGTCCAATAATCATATATATAAGTTGCGAAAGCATTCCAAGCTTTGCACCCAGCAAAATTCCTGCAAAACAACAGAAAACTAATTGCAAAGAAATAGGGACATAGAGTAAACTTATGGATACTTTAGCACCTACTATAGTTAATGTTGCAAAAAAAGAAACTAAAATCATATCTCTTGTGCTTATTTTCATTCAAACACCTCCATTATTCTAGGAACTCACCCATTCCTCTGTATTTATCATATCGCGTCTCAATAAGCTCCTCCGTAGGTTTATTAATCAAAATAGGCAATGCACTGGCTAAGGTCTTTTTAATTGCCTCCGCAGCCTTAAGAAAATCCTTATGAGCACCACCCACAGGTTCTTTTATAATTCTATCAATTATTCCAAAATGTTTTAAATCCTGTGCAGTAATTTTCATTACTTCCGCTGCTTCCTTGGCACGGCTACTATCCTTCCAAAGTATAGTTGCAAAGCCCTCTGGAGATAGAATAGAATAAACTGCATGCTCTAACATCCAAACTTCATCAGCTACTGCCATAGCAAGAGCACCACCGCTTCCACCTTCCCCTATAACTATTGATATAATAGGGGTCTTTAAGGTTGCCATTTCTAAAAGGTTTTTAGCTATAGCTTCTCCCTGCCCTCTTTCCTCTGCTCCTAACCCTGGATAAGCACCTTGAGTGTCTACAAAACAAATAATGGGTCTTTTAAATTTTTCAGCTTGTTTCATAAGCCTTAAAGCTTTTCTATAACCTTCAGGATTGGGCATACCAAAGTTTCTTTTAACCTTTTCTTCTGTACTACTTCCCTTTTGTTGAGCGATTACAGTGACTGGTCTGCCATTAAAGGTGGCTATACCACCAATAATAGATGCATCCTCAGCAAAAGCTCTATCACCGTGAAACTCTATAAAAGAATCAAATATTTTATCAATATATTGGGAAGCATTTGGTCTCTCGGGCAATCTTGCAATAGTTCTTTTTTCCGAAGGAGTTAATTCCTTATGCTTAAATCCGGTAATTACCTTGCCTAGTGCTTCAAATGCCATTAAATTACCTCCTTATGTACAAATAATATATGACCCAAGGTCTTCTTTAATTTTCGCCTTGAAACTATTTTGTCCACAAACCCATGTGCCAATAAAAATTCAGCCTTTTGAAATTCATCTGGTAACTTCTGCTTTATCGTCTGTTCAATTACTCGTTTACCAGCAAATCCAATTAATGCACCTGGCTCTGATAAAATTATGTCACCAAGCATTGCAAAGCTAGCAGTAACTCCACCAGTTGTAGGATCTGTAAGCACAGTAACATATAATAAATTAGCCTGGCTGTGTCTAGCAAGAGCAGCACTTACCTTAGCCATTTGCATTAAAGAAAATATTCCTTCCTGCATCCTAGCTCCTCCTGAAGTAGTAAATATTATAACTGGAAGCTTTAATTTCGTAGCCTGTTCTATAGCTCTAGTTATTTTTTCTCCCACAGCAGAACCCATACTTCCCATCATAAAATGACTATCCATAACAGCAATTACAGTTTGATTCTCATATATTTTTCCTCTACCTGTTATAACAGCTTCTGTAATACCCGTATCTATCTGGCTCTGTCTAACCTTTTGGTCATAATCAGAAAAATTTAGCGGATTTGAACTTCTTAAATTTTTATCAAACTCTTCAAAGGTACCTTCATCAATAGTTAATTTTATTCTTTCTAATGCAGAAAGTCTTAAATGTGCTTTACACTTTGGGCAGACCATCAAATTATCTTCAAGGTCCTTTTTATATATAATCTCACCACATTTATTACATTTAGCCCACATTCCATTAGGTATTGAAGGTTTTGCTTCATCCTGAAGTATTGAGTAAATCTCCTCATCTAATGGAGCCTTACTTACGGTTATATATTTTGTTTTCTTAAATAATCCTTTAGCCATGGCTTTTCACCTGCCTTATAAATTAAATTCGGTGCCTATAAATCCTGTATCATATTTACCTTTAATAAATGCTTCGTTATTTAAAATAGAAAACTCAAACTCTATGTTTGTATGTATTCCCTCTACTACAAACTCACCAAGAGCTCTTCTCATGGTGCTCATAGCCTCTTCTCTGGTCTTACCATAAGTTATTAATTTTGCTATCATAGAATCATAATTAGGAGATATCACATAACCTTGATAAACTGCACTATCTATTCTAACTCCAGGCCCACCAGGTACTAGCAAAGTTTCAATTCTCCCAGGACAAGGTCTAAAGCCCTCAGCAGGGTTTTCAGCATTTATTCTACACTCAATAGCATGCCCAGTAATTTTTACATCCTCTTGGGTAATGCTTAAGGGTTCTCCTGAGGCTATCCTTAATTGTTCTTTAACTAGATCTATACCTGTTACCATTTCTGTAATAGGATGCTCTACTTGTATTCTAGTATTCATTTCCATGAAATAGTACTTTCCATTTTTATCAAGTAGAAATTCAATGGTTCCTGCATTTTCATAATTAACTGCTTTAGCAGCCTTAACTGCCATTTCACCCATCTCTTTTCTAAGTTTTTCAGTCATAACAGGTGATGGAGCTTCTTCAAGCACCTTCTGATTTCTTCTTTGGATAGAGCAATCTCTTTCACCTAAATGTATTACATTTCCAAACTTATCACCTAAAATTTGAAATTCTATATGGCGGGGGTTCTCAACAAATTTCTCTATATACATAGTATCATCCCCGAAAGCTCCTAATGCTTCAGCCTTGGCTGTTTCAAAGGCACGAATAAATTCGCCTTCTTCTTTTACCACTCTAATTCCTCTACCACCGCCACCTGCAGATGCTTTCACCATAACTGGGAACCCAATTTTCTTTGCAGCTTCAAGGGCTTCTTCGCTGTCATATACAGCTCCATCAGAACCTGGAATCACTGGTATTCCTGAAGCTATCATTATTTCTCTAGCTTTAGACTTATTACCCATACTCTCTATAGTTTCAGGTGATGGTCCTATGAAGTTAATATTGCATTCCCTACACATTTCCGCAAACTTAGAATTCTCAGAAAGAAAACCAAAGCCAGGATGTATAGCCTGTGCACCCGTTAATACTGTAGCACTAATAATATTCTTCATGTTTAAATAACTATCTTTCACTCTGGCAGGTCCTATACACACGGATTCGTCAGCCATTTCTGAGTGCATTGCCTCTCCCTCTATATCTGAATGTACCGCTACAGTTTCAATGCCAAGTTCTCTACAGGCACGAATAACCCTAACCGCAATTTCACCTCTATTTGCAATTAAAATTTTGCTAAACATACTTAGACCTCCATTTACCCATTATTATAATCCTATAGCGAAGGTTAATTCTGCCTCAGCTACTTTTTTCCCATTAACAGTTGCCACAGCCTTCCCTACTCCAATAGGCCCTTTTCTCTTAATTATCTCTATTTCTAGTCTAAGTGTATCTCCTGGAACAACCTTCTGCCTAAATTTAGCATTATTAATTCCTGCAAAATATGCAATTTTGCCCTTGTTTTCCTGGAGACTAAGTATGGCAACTGCTCCTACTTGAGCTAAAGCTTCAATTATCAATACTCCAGGCATTACAGGTTCACTAGGGAAATGTCCCTGAAAAAAATATTCATTCATAGTTACATTTTTATAACCCACAGCGCTTACTCCAGGCGTTACTTCCTCTATTTTATCTATAAGTAAAAACGGGTATCTATGGGGAATTATCTCTTGAATTTCTTTTATATTTAACATAAATTTCTCCTCTTATCTACCAGTCTCTTTTATCTTAAATAGGGACTGACCATATTCAACCATATCTTCACTTTTTACAAGTACCTCTACTACTTCTCCATCTACATCACTTTCAATTTCATTCATAAGCTTCATAGCTTCTAAAATACAAAGTATTGATCCTTTTTTAACCATAGTACCCACACTTACGAAATGGGGTTTCTCTGGAGAAGCGGAAGCGTAAAAGGTTCCTACTATGGGTGATTTAATTATATGTAGATTATCATCCGTTACTACTTCAATTTTTTCGTTGGCTTTTGTCTTTGGTGCCTCAACTGTAGCAACTGTTTGTGGTTCATCCAAAACCTCTACCGCTACCTTTGACATTGCAGGTGCACTACCTACTAGCACTTGTTCTGGTCCCTTTGACATCTTAATACGAGTACCATTACTCTCAACTTCAAGGCTATATAACCCTGATTCATTTATGGTTTGTATTAGCTCTTGAATCGCTTTATAATCCATTGCCATTACCTCCAGGCTTTCATTATTATTGTAGCATTATGCCCACCAAAGCCAAGAGAATTTGAAAGTGTGTATTCTAGGTTTGCTTCTCTTCCTTTATTTGGTACATAATCTAAATCACATTCTGGATCTGCATTTACATATCCTATAGTTGCAGGTACAAAACTTTCCTCCATGGCTTTAACACAAACTATTGCTTCAATAGCACCAGCAGCTCCAAGCATATGTCCTGTCATAGCCTTTGTTGAACTCACAGGAATTTTATATGCTGCTTCTCCAAAAACACTCTTTATCGCTGCAGTCTCTAATTTATCATTTGGTGGGGTACTAGTTCCATGTGCATTAATATATGATATTTCCTCTGGCTTAATTCCAGCTTCTTTAATCGCCATCTTCATTGCTCTTGCTCCACCTTCTCCACCTGGTGCAGGTGAAGTCATATGATATGCATCGCAAGTAGTTCCATAACCCACTACTTCTCCGTAAATCTTAGCTCCTCTTTTTTGGGCATGCTGAAGAGTTTCAAGTATAAGTATTCCTGCTCCCTCACCCATTATAAATCCATCTCTGTCCTTATCAAAAGGAATTGAAGCTCTTAAAGGGTCCGTACTTGTGCTTAGTGCTGTCATGGAAGTAAAGCCTGCAATACCTAATGGTGTAATTGAAGACTCAGTACCACCTGCTATCATTATATCTACTCTATCGTCTTGAAGCAAATGAAAGGCTTCTCCAATTGCATTTGTCCCTGTTGCACAAGCAGTTACTACATTAGAGCAGATTCCTTTTGCGCCGAATTCAATGGCAATATTACCTGCAGCCATATTACTAATTATCATTGGAATTAGCATAGGAGATACTCTTCCTGGCCCCTTTTCCATAAGCTTTGCGTGTTGTTCTTCAATAGTACCAAGTCCGCCTATACCTGAACCAACCATAACCCCAAAACGCTCTTGGGCAATATTCTCTATATCAAGATTTGAATTAGCTACAGCTTCTTTTGCACTTGCAACAGCTAGTTGACAAAATCTAGCCATCCTTTTTGCAGATCTTCTATCTATACTTTCCTCAGGGTTAAAATCCTTAACCTCAGCCGCTAACTTAGCTTTGAAATTTGTAGTGTCAAAGCAAGTTATAAAGTCGATACCACATTTCCCTTCCTTTATTCCATTCCAAAAGCTCTCCACATCGTTTCCAATTGGAGTTATTGCTCCCATTCCTGTTATAACAACTCTATTTTTCATAATTACACCTCATCTTTGAATTTTTGTTACATTACCATTCCGCCATCTACATTAATTACCTGTCCTGTTATATATAAAGAGTCCTCGTCTACTAAGAAGGCAACTAAATTAGCTACATCCTTTGCAGTGCCCAATTTTTTAAGTGGAATATTTCCTACAATAGTTTCTTTAACCTTATCAGATAACTCCTCTGTCATATCAGTCTGTATGAAACCAGGTGCCACAGCATTTACTGTAATCCCTCTAGAAGCTAGTTCTTTCGCTGTAGCCTTTGTCATTCCTATTATACCTGCCTTCGCAGCTGCATAATTTACTTGACCCGCATTTCCTGTAATACCAACTACAGAAGATATATTTACTATTCTACCACTCTTCTGCTTAAGCATAACAGGGGATGCATGTCTTATACAATTAAATGCTCCTTTTAAATTTACACTTATTACTCTATCAAAGTCATCTTCCTTCATTCTTAATAAAAGTCCATCCTTTGTAATTCCAGCATTGTTTATTAATATATCTAAGGATCCAAAGTTAGTTACGGCAGCCTTTACAATCTTTTCAGCCTCTTCAAAGACACTAACGTCACCTTGAATCGCAATTGCTTTACCACCTTTTGACTCAATTTCCTTAACAACTTCTTCTATTGAGCTTAAGCTTTTATTATAATTTAAAATTAGATTTGCACCTAACTCGGCTAATTTAAGTGCTATAGCTCTTCCTATTCCTCTACTTGCACCTGTTACAAGGGCAGTTTTTCCATTTAACATAAGATTCCTCCATAAACTACGAATTTATTATTGTTACTGCATTTTCTAAGGAAGCTAAATCTTCCACATTTACTATCTTTAAATTCTTATCGATTTTCTTTACGAATCCGCACAGTGTCTTACCTGGGCCTATCTCAACAAAGGTATCTACACCATCCCTTATCATGTTTCTTATAGTGTGCTCCCACATTACTGAACTCTTAAGCTGAGTTTTAAGAATTTCTTTAACTTGACCAATATCCTCAATATATTCCCCTGTCACATTGGTAATAACAGGAATATTCATTTCTAGAAGTTCTATGTCTTTTAATTCTTCTGCAAGTTTCTCTCCCGCTGGCGCTAGCATTGATGTGTGAAAAGGTGCACTAACTGGAAGCATCATTGCTCTTTTAGCACCTAGCTCCTTGCAAATCGCAGCAGCTCTTTCAACAGCTTTTACTTCCCCAGCAATTACTATCTGTCCTGGACAATTGAAGTTTGCACCCTCAACTATTCCGATTTCACTTGCTTTTTCGCAGGCCTCTTTAATCTTTTCTGCTTCAAGTCCCAATATTGCAGCCATAGCCCCAATTCCCACTGGAACCGCATCCTGCATAAACCTTCCTCTTTTTTTTACCAGCTTAACTGCATCCTCAAATTTAAATACTCCACTACATACCAGAGCTGAATATTCACCCAAGCTTAATCCCGCAGTAACATCTGCATGGATTCCCTTAGACTCTAAAGCTCTAAGCGCTGCAATACTCATGGTAAGTATGGTAGGTTGAGTGTTTTCTGTTTTGTTTAGTTCCTCTTGAGGTCCCTCAAAGCAAAGTTTTGTAACATCAAAGCCTAACGCAATCTTCGCTTTTTCAAAAATCTCTTTTGAGACTTCAAAGTTTTCATATAAATCTTTTCCCATACCTGGATATTGTGCCCCTTGACCTGAAAAAATAAATGCTATTTTACCCATACTGGATTCCTCATAATCTTCTCAGCTTCTCCAAACATTTCCTCAATTATCTCCAAACAACTCTGCTCTTTTTTTATTAGTCCAGATATCTGTCCAGCCATAACGGAACCCATTTCTATATCTCCTTCTTTTGCAGCTCTAGGAAGCGCTCCTCTACCTAGTTCTTCAAATAACTCTAGAAATGTAGATTTGTCCTTTTCTAAAAGTTGAAACTGTCTAGTTAATTTATTTCTTAGTACTCTAACAGGGTGGCCTGTAGGCCTTCCAGTTACTACTGAATCACTATCCTTAGCAGCAATAACCCTATTTTTATAATTTTGATGTACAGTGCATTCATTTGCTACTAAGAATCTAGTTCCTACCTGCACACCCACTGCGCCAAGTGCAAAAACCGCTGCTACTCCTCTTCCGTCACCAATTCCACCAGCAGCTATAACAGGGATACTAACTGCATCTACTACTTGGGGCACTAAAGCCATAGTTGTGAGCTCTCCTATATGTCCACCACTTTCACAACCTTCAGCAATTATCGCATCTACTCCTGATCTTTCCATTCTTTTTGCCAAAGCCACAGAAGCCACAACAGTAATAATCTTAATACCATGAGCCTTCCACATCTCTACGAACTTTCCAGGATTACCAGCACCAGTTGTTACTACTTTAACTCCCTCTTCACAAACCAACTTAGCTATTTCTTCTGCATTATCACTTAAAAGCATTATATTTACTCCAAAAGGCTTATCTGTTAACTTTTTAGCCTTCCTTATTTCTTCTCTAACATAATCCACAGGTGCATTTGCAGCAGCTATTAACCCTAAACCGCCAGCATTTGAAACTCCTGCGGCCAAAGTGCTTTCAGCAACCCAGGCCATGCCACCTTGAATTATTGGATATTTTATACCTAGTAGACTACATAAATTGGTTTCTATCATAATGCGCCCTCCCATTTGGCAATCTCTTACTCTATTTTACTTTGTATATATTTAGTTATATCAGCTATATCTTTAATGCTTTCAACATCTTCATTTGGAATTTCAATATGAAACTCGTCCTCTAAAGCCATAATGATTTCAAAAATTTCTAAGGAATCAATTCCTAAGTCTTCAAAGGTGGTACCTTCTCCTATTTCATCTTCCCCAATTCCTAACTGTAAGCCAATTAGCTTTTTAACTTTTTCAAAAACCATTAATATTCTCCCCTTACCATTTCATTTATTTTTAATTATCATTAAATTTAAAAGGAACCGGAAATTTAAAATAATATTAATAATGACTTAAGCCCATTTATTCCTTTCAAATTTACGATAGTTAAAGACCACTATAATGCCCTAAATTTCTATAAGCGCTGCACCCCAAGTTAATCCGCCGCCAAAACCCACTGCTATAATCTTATCACCTTTTATAAACAATCCATTTTCGTGCATCTCATTCAGCGCGATTGGTATACTTGCAGCAGATGTATTTCCAAACTTGTCAAGATTTACGTAAAATTTATCAATACCTATTCCAAGTTTTTTTGAGGCACTCTCAATTATTCTAATATTAGCTTGATGAGGAACAATATATTTTATATCCTCTAGAGTTAAATTTGCTTCCTTTAAAACCCTTTCAACACTGTCTGGAATTACTCTTGCAGCAAATTTAAACACTTCTCTACCGTTCATTTCTATATAGCATTTTGTAGTTTCATCCTTAGTAAGCATATTCGTAAGCGGTGTAGCTGGACATGTTAACACCATTCCCTTACTTCCGTCAGAACCAGAATGAATGGATAAAATTCCAGGAACCTCACTAGCCGTTATTACAACGGCACCTGCGCCATCTCCAAACAAAACACAAGTGTTTCTATCTGTCCAATCTACGATCTTTGATAATACCTCTGCACCAATAACTATGGCATTCTTACATTGTCCAGTTTTAATAAATTGTGATGCTGTATTTAAAGCATATAAAAATCCTGAACAGGCTGCATTCATATCAAAACAAAAGGCATTAACTGCCCCAATGATTCCCTGAACCATACAGGCTGAAGCTGGTGTGAAATTATCAGGTGAAGTAGTAGCCAATATAATTAAGTCTATATCTTCTGGTTTTAAATTTGCTCTTTCTAAAGCTATTTTTGCAGCTTTAGCAGCCAAATCCGAGGTATTTTCCCCTTCACTTATTCTTCTTTCTTTAATTCCAGTCATGCTAGAAATCCACTCATCCGTAGTCTCTACTACGGTCATAAGTTCATTATTTGTTACTATTCTTTCAGGGACATAACCCCCAAAGCTTAAAATTTTAACTTCCTTCATTTATCTGCTCCTTTTTTTTACCACCAATTAAATTATAGTTGATCTTAAAAAAGTCATTTAACTGAGCTAGGGATTTTACTAGGATTACATTCTCCTCATCTGTAAGACCATCTATAGTGGCTTTTATCATATCTGAATGAAACTTTTCATGAATTCTAAAGGCTAGTTTTCCGCGTTTAGTAAGTTGAATATTAACAACCCTTCTGTCTATATCAGTTCTCTTTCTTTCCACATAATCCTTTTTTACAAGATTATTTATTGCCACGGACAATGTTCCAATGGTAATCCCTAAGGTTGCGGAAACCTCAGACATAGTTCTAGTTCTATACATCCCTATAGCTTCTAATGTATGAATTTCAGTAACTGAAATATCACTAAAACTACCTTCCTGAAGTGCAGTCTGCTCGATAGTAAGGATATCATTAAATATATCCACCATTAACTCGTTTAAAACATTAAAAACTTTATCCATTTTTAATTTGCCTCTGCTTCCGTCACCAGTTCGTTTATGATCTCTTTAACTGTTACAATTTTATGTATTCTATATCCGTTAGTTCCAGTAAATATTAAACCCTCATCTACCTTACCCTCTACTGCCTGAATTAATGCCTTAGAAATGCAATATGGAGTTTCAGCTGGATTACATGGCTTTAAGCAATTAAAACATTTAGTAACCTTTATAGGTCCCTTTTCTAGGTCTACAATAAGTTTATTTCTTATTGCTCTTCCTGGCATTCCTACAGGGCTTTTTACTATTTGAATATCCTCTGCACTAGCACTTATAAACGCCTCTTTATATTTTATATCCGCGTCACATTCTTCAGTTCCAATAAACCTTGTTGCCATCTGCACTCCAGCAGCACCTAACTTCATATATTTAACAATATCTTTACCTGTATATATTCCACCTGCAGCTACCACAGGAATGCTTTTACCATACTTTTCCTCATAAACTTTAACTTCTTTAATAACCTCTACCAGTATTTCACTTAATTCATGCCTTTCACTAGATAGAAGCTCTTCTGTGGAGTATCCTAAATGACCACCAGCATCAGGGCCTTCAACTACTACTAAATCAGGTACCCTGCCATGCCTTTTATCCCACATCTTACATATTACTGCTGCAGCCTTTCCTGAAGATACTATAGGAGCTATTTTAGTTTTAAACCCTTCTACTATAGATGGTAGCAGCGTTGGTAATCCAGCTCCAGAAATAATTATATCAATGCCTTCCTCTACTGCTGCTTTTGCTATTTTTTCATAGTTATTCATAGCAACCAAAAAATTTATTCCAATAATACCTTTAGGGCTTATTTCTCTTGCTTTTCTTATTTCTTTTCTTAACGCTCTTATATTAGCCTCTAAGGTATTTGTTTCAAAATCAGGTTCTTGAAAACCTATCTGAACTCCAGATATAACTCCGATTCCACCTTCGTTGGCAACTGCTCCAGCTAATCCTGACAAAGATACTCCAACGCCCATTGCTCCCTGGATTATTGGAAGCTTTGCTATTAAATCTCCTATTTGTAATGGAGGTAATTTCATATTTATCGACTCCTTAAACTTTTTTGACTATCAAATAGTTTGATAGTCAAAGTATATATGTATCATTAAATAATGTCAATATATAGATTTTTAACAAATTATTAATAGTTTATAGAAATTAATCTCTAATAATGGTACTATTTATATATGTTAATAATTTGGGGGTGTAATATTAATGAAAGAAAAAGTAATCAGAACAATACCAGGTATTACTATGTTTTTTATTTCTATTTTATTGCTAATCTTATCTATACTATTATTTTTCATAGGCTTATCAATAGAAAATCCAAACTCATTTTTTGTTCTAATCGGCATTCTGGGTGGAGTTGTTTGGTTTTTTATAATAACTGGCTTCTTCATTGTACAACCAAATGAAGCTTGTGCACTTATACTATTGGGAGATTATAAAGGCACTTTAAAGACTTCAGGTTGGCATTGGGCTAATCCCTTCCTTAGTAAAAAGAAAATTTCTCTTCGTTCCAGAAATTTAAATGGTGAAAAATTAAAAGTTAATGATGAAATGGGAAATCCAATTGAAATCGCAGCTGTAGTAGTTTGGCGCGTAGAAAATACCTTTCAAGCATTATTTGAGGTAGAAAATTATTCAGATTACGTTAAAGTTCAAAGTGAGTCAGCTATAAGACATCTTGCAGGGCTCTATCCCTATGATATAACTGATGATAGTCATCAACTTTCTTTAAGGGGAAGCACTGATGAAGTCTCAGAGGCTCTAAGAAAAGAGTTACAAGTAAGGCTTGGTAATGCAGGAGTTATTATAGAAGAAGCTAGGTTAAGCCACCTTGCCTACGCTCAAGAAATCGCTGCAGCAATGTTACAAAGACAACAAGCTTCCGCAATTATTGCCGCTCGCCAAATGATAGTTGAAGGTGCGGTTGGCATGGTTGAAATGGCACTAAAAAAATTGAGCGAAAGAAAAATAGTTGAATTAGATGATGATAAAAAAGCTGCCATGGTTACCAATTTAATGGTGGTGTTATGTAGCGAAAGATCAGTTCAACCAACTATTAATTCTACTACTACACACAAATAAAACTACACTTAATAGGCTAATGGACTGTCTCAAAATAACAATATAATGTATTTTGAGACTCTCCTTACCCTATTCTATATATTGGGTTGGATTGACAGCAACACCATTAATTCTAACCTCAAAATGCAAATGCGGACCTGTTCCATTTCCAGTAACTCTAACCCGTCCTATTAAATCACCTTTACTTACCACATCTTTAAGTTTTACCTCAATACTACTACAATGACCATAATAGATTACTGTATTGTTATCACTGCTTACCTGAATTAAATTACCATATCCTGTTTCAAAGCCTGCATAACTTACAGTTCCATCTAAAGCGGAATAAATTGGTTCACCACTTTGGCTAGCAACGTCTATTCCTTTATGGGTTATTCCCCATTCTTCTCCAAAACCAGTGCTTAAACTCGCCCTTGTGGGGGATTTTATACCTTCAGCCCTAACCATTACCGGCAGTAATAACCACATTATCCCTATAAAAATTACTATTCCTAAGTAGTTTTTATATGAACATATTTTATCCAAATTAAGCACTCCTTTCTTACATCTTTATAATATAACCAATAATTTCTTATTTTATAATAATTATTTTTAAAAGTATAAATCATAAGGCTGTCCTATCTATTTTAAGTATTGTCCTCTTTTAAAGTACCGAAGTTGAATTTGACTTATTATATTTTATGGTGCATTATTATATTATGTATAGTACTGTTTAGTTGTAAATTTTTAAATCTTTGACCCCCTACATTTAGTTACATTATTCTATCTAAGCACTCTATATATCAAACAATATAAGGAAGGGTAGCGTTAAAATGAGTACTTTTATGTTTAAAAATAAAGTAAATGAATTTACTCCTGTGAGTAATATTTTTATAGATAAGTTCATGCCAAAGGCAAGAGGAGAGTTTGTTAAAGTCTATTTACTTGGTCTTAAGTATTGTATGGCTGGCGAAATTGGCGCTAATTCTTCAATGCTTGCGAGTACATTACACCTATTAGAAACAGATGTAATGAATGCATGGAATTTTTGGAATGATGAAGGCGTAATAAAAATACAGCCTATAGATAATATGAATAACTTTAATATCGAGTTTTTAGACTTAGAGGACTGTGTGGATGCAAAGCCAGAAAATATGAACCTACTTAAGGAGCTAAGCAACAACGCCACTAAAGATATGCTTCAAGATATTGAGAAATTAGTAGGTCGTCCCCTTTCTTCAAAGGAGATGGAAATGTATATCAGTTGGCTTAATGATTTTAACTTTAAACCTGAGATACTACTACTACTTATTGAATATTGCGTTTCTAGAGGAAAAACAGATTATCGCTATATAGAAAAGGTGGCAATTACTTGGCACGAAGCAAAGGTTTATTCTCTAGATGATGCACAATCCTTTATAACTAAATTTGAAGATAAATGGGTAAACATAAGAAAAATTCTGAAGTATCTAGGAATCAAAGATGCTGAAGTAATGAAACCTCAAGAACAAATGCTAGATAAATGGTTAAATGTTTATAAATTCTCCTTTGATGTAATCTGTAAGGCTTGCGATATTTGCTTTGAAAGATTAAATAGGGCTGAGTTCAAATATATAGATGGAATTCTTAATAGCTGGTTTAAAGATGGCATTAAAACTTTAGAGGATGTTGCAACGAAGAATAATAAGGCAACTCCCTATAAAAGCACTCCCAATAATAAAAATTCAAATGATACCTTTAATAATTATGAACAGAGAACCTACGATTACGATGATTTAGAAAAAAAATTACTAGGATGGGATAAAAATGATTAAAGGCTACCAAGCTGAAATTGAGAGAATATATGAGGGTATCCGTGAGAAAGAAGATAATGCTTTTAGAGAAAGAAGAAAAGAAATCCAGGCTAATTTACCTATAGTCTTAGATCTAGAGGCTCAAATAGGAAAGTTATGTGTAGAGGTGGCAGTAAGTTCTTTTAAAGAAATATCTAATAGAGAGGTCCATATTAATAACTTAAAAAATAGAATCACAGATTTAAGAGTTAAAAAATATGAAGTTCTTGGACAGCATGGGTACTCCGGTGATTATATAGAAAAACATTATAAATGTAATAAATGTAAAGATACAGGTTTTATAGGAAATAATAAATGTACGTGTTATAAAAATAAGATGGTTCAATTGTACTACAATAGTTCTGAACTTAAGGAAATGTTAAGCGATGATAATTTTAAGAACTTTAATTTTGATCTGTTTCCTTCAAAAAGATTAAATGATGAACCAGAGAGTCCTCGTAAAAACATGGAAAAGATATATGACAAAATGTGGACTTATGTTGAAGAATTTGAAACCTCTAATGAAAATGTTTTGTTTTATGGTAACGCCGGTACTGGTAAAACCTTTTTATCTCACTGTCTTGCCAAAGAATTATTAGACAGAGGATATTTAGTGGTTTATAGAACTGCCGATGACCTTATACAAGATCTAAGGTCAGTTAAGCTAGATAATGATGCATCCAAGGAAAACCTGCTTATAAACTGTGACTTGTTAATTATTGATGATTTAGGCACAGAACAAATCACTAATTTCTCAAAAACAGAGCTATTTAATCTCTTAAACAAAAAACTTTTAAAGGGTAAGAAAATGCTTGTATCTTCTAATTATACCTTAGAAGTACTTTCAAAAACTTATTCTGAAAGAATCACCTCAAGACTATTTGGTAACTTCAGTCTAAATAAATTTTATGGTGAAGATATAAGAGTTAAAAAGAATTTTAATAAAATGAGATAAAAAAACTCTTCCTATATATAGGGAGAGTTTTTTTACTTCTACCACCAACCTGAAATTGAAGACCAATACAAAATTAATATTGTTTTTTATTGTGCTGGCAATTAGAAGTAATTCTGTTTCTTTATATTAAGCATCGATAACATAACCACAACTATACAAATTACAGAACTCAAAACTAAAACTAAATAAGGTATTAGTAATGTGAAAACTGATGGTTCTTTATTATCTTGTGACAGCGATGGTGCCAGAAATGATGGCAGGAATGCTGGTAGTGATGTACTCACTATTAAGCCAATAACAATTCCAATTAATGAAATTATCAACGCCTCAATCACAAACAGTCTGCTCATATCTTTTTCTTTCATACCCACCCACCTTAGCATCTCCCATGCTTCTTTCTGTTGCAACACGGCGATTTTCCTTGATGATGCCATTAAAACCACCGAGTATAAAAGGCTAAAAGCTCCAATCACCATGAGATAAACCATCTCTTTTAATTTAGCCTCCCATTTTGCCTGTAATAAAACATTGGGTTTTGTAACCGTAAAACCTAATTTCTCAATGGCTCCAGTTACGCTGTCGGTGCACTTCATATTCTTGATACGTACTCTTGCTTCAACATAGTCAGTACTCTGACCACTTTTTTGCAGCAGATCCTTTGCAGAGGATAGACTGATATATGCCACCGGATCCTGAGCATCGTCATCACCATCTAAAATCCCGCAAATCTTAGAGGTAAATAAGCGTCCGTCTTCCCCTGGTTGTAATGAAAAGCTAGCTTTAAGCCATTTGAGATCAGGTGCTTTGGTATTGCTACTAGCTTGGCTACTGGTATTGACTTTAGAGCCACTATCAGTTTTGGCGTTACCAGTGTTAGGTTTGGTGTCAGTACTGGTATTGCCTTTATCAGCACTATCTGTTTTGGCATCACCAGTGTTAGCTTCAGTATCGGTACTAGTGTTTTCTGGCTCATCTGAAAACTGTTTGCAGGCAGCCTTATTCAGCACTATATATGGCATAAGGCTGTTGGCTTCAAAAATCTTACCCTCCGCAAACTTATCAGTTATATAGGAAGCCTTCACTCCTATTAAAATCATATTTGCATAATATTTACCTGTTTTTATGTTGGTAGGAACTTTAAGCAAAGGTGTTACCGCCTTAACATCCAAAAGCTTGGATATTTCAGCCAAATTACTGTCCGAAAAACTTTTAGTACCTACAGTGGAGACTAATATTTCACAGTGCAGTGACTCTTCCTCTTGCACTGTAGTCAGAACTGCACCAGCAAAGCAGAAGCAGAAGACGCTTGTGGCAATCCCTATAATAGGTAATACCACCCATGTAGTTTTAAGGTTTTTTGTAGCAATCCTAAGCAGATCAAATATCTTCATGATGCTTTCCCTTTTTCCCACGAGCAATCAAAACTACTGAAAGGCCCCCAATAACAAAACATCCAATTACTATGGAAACCCACCATTGACCTGCTTTTTTGGGCTCCTCTTCTACCTTATCACTTACTGAACCCACCCCTGGGTCCTTAATTATTGTTGAAAATTCTACATCCTGTGTGTATTCCTTACCGTCTTTGTCTTCATATATTAGCGTAACCGTTCCTTTTGTGGCTCCATACTTGTCATTTCCTTTATAATCCTTACTCATATTTTTCGTTCCAATGAACACACTCATGTCTGCTTTTGATGCGGTTCCAGCCTCTAAATTTCCGATAAAAGCCGTACCTTTGGTAATCAAACCGGGCACATTCAGATCACAGCGGACGTTATAGACCTTGCCGCGTCCCATGTTCATTACCTGAAAAGATAATGGTAAAGTATCTCCCGCGTTCACCGACTCTGCAATTTGAGGTACTTGCATCTTTACCTGCAGTGGCTGATTTACCGTGACTGTGATTGTTCCAGTTGATGTAATGGGTGTTGCCTCCGCATTGTCATATGCCATGGCAAACATAATGTTAAATCCTTGTGCAGGTGTATCCATATCGGTCTTGTATTTAAGAGTAATATCCTTTGTTTTACCTACACCAAGGTTATCAATAAAAAAGGTATTGCTGGGGCTTTGCAAGGATAACTTTGGAGAATCACAGGATACCGTCACCGACATGTTCTGTACAGCTTTAGTTCCACTGGTGTTTTTCAATGTAACAGTGGCAGTGAAATCTTGACCTGCCGTAACAGGTGAGGGGTTAACGTTGTAAGCGCTGAGGATTATCTTTGGCTGAGAAGTGGGTTTTTCTGGCTCGGGGGGTTTTGTGCTAGCTGGCTCCTTTCCATCTGTAATGGTAATATAGGATGTAAAGGTTTGTTGTATGTTCGTCCCATCTTTTCCCTGGGCTTTTATGTCCATAGTTATAGGGTATACACCGTTGGTTCTGGCTGCTGCAAGGGAAAGATCAAACCGAACTAGATAAGATGGGACCTTGGCTCCTCCGCTTACCACATTGCTACTTAAAGTTACAGTTTTCTGGTAATTCTTAAATACGAAAGGTGAAGAAGCTACGTCTCCTAAGCCCGGAGTAGCCGTAATTGTATTGCCTTTTATCTCAGCGCTTGCCACAATGGGAAGCATCACTGTTGCCACTCCGTTTTTTACAGTCAGTGTGTAGCCATCCTTGTAGGCTTTGTCCATGCCTTCGTAGATATTCACATTGTCTATGGCAATACTTGTCCCACCGATGGTTTGTGTGGGTTGTGATGTGTTGCCACTACCTGCTTCATCTGCTAATGCAGAAACAGGCAGTATGAAAAATACTAATATAAATGTAATCAGAATACATAACTTTTTCATAATATCTCCTCCTGAATCCTTCCGTGATTTAATGTAAAATATCTGTCCCATCTCAATATGCAGTCTTTGGTTCCGGAGAAGCTGATAACCACAAGATCCCTAAGTTTCTCAATATCATGGATGATACCAAGAATTTGCGACCCTTCCTTTTCAGATAAACCAGCGGTTATTTCATCAAGAAGTAGAACCTTGGGTTGTCCGATTAACGCTCTTGCTATGGATGCCAATTGTGCTTCATAAGTTGAAATTCCTTCTGGATAAGCATGAGCCGCATATAAGAGTCCAAGGGCTTTAAGCTGATTTTTTGCTGCATGTATTCTTTTTGAGGTAGCTACACCACGTACTGTAAGGGGCATTGCTACATTTTCCAGCAAGTTCATACTCTTCATGAAGCAGGAATTTCTTTGAATGATTCCAAAATTCAAATTACGAAAATCTGCTGCAACATCCGACTTCATTTCATGCACTGCTTTATCTAGTACGAAAACTTTCCCAGAACTTGGCACTTCCAGCCCTGCGATCAGGCGCATAAGTGTACTCTTGCCGCTTCCTGCCGTGCCATAAATCAATACCTGTTCTTTTTCATTAATGCAAAGGCTCACATCGTTAATTGCACCTTGCCCCCGGTCATATATTTTTTTTACATTTTCCAGCTTTATACTCTCCTTCATTCTCTCACCACGCTCATAACTCCGGCATCCATCTCACACACCGTATCGCAAAGTTCATCAATATCTAACTGGTTATGACTTGCAAGAATAATGGTCTTGCCCTGTCCCCGTAGTCCTTTAATCAGATCACGCATATGTGCCACTCCACTTTTATCCAGACCATTTAGAGGCTCATCAAGGATTAGAATGGACGGGTTCTCCATAATTGCCTGGGCGATACCTAATCGTTGTCTCATACCAAGAGAGTATTTTCCTACTGTTTTTTTCATAGAGGGATCAAGTCCCACCAGCTCTATTGTCTTACGTATCGTCTCTTTGTCGATTTTTCTTTTTAGCGAAGCAAGTATCTGTAGGTTTTTCATTCCTGTAAGTCCTGGGAGGAAACCGGGCGTTTCAATGATCATGCCGATATTTTCAGGAAAGTCACAATCTCTACCTACCTGCTTGTAGTTCACCAGTATCTTACCCTTGGTAGGAAGCAAGAACCCACAAATGCATTTCATAAGAACGGTTTTACCACTGCCATTATTGCCCACAATACCATGTATTTTACCTTCTTCAAAGTCATGGGAGACATTAGACAA
>JACMJL010000117.1 GCA_014380625.1 Clostridiaceae bacterium | reverse complement strand
AATTATGCGCTAGTCCTTAGAAAATATCAATTATTTATACGTAAAAAAGAAGGTTAATAACCTTTTTTAATAATTCTTATGATTTTTGTGCTTGATGTCCAGATTCCTCTGCAAACCTTTTAAAGGTTTTATTCATTCTCTTGTTGTTTTAAGCCTACTTTTTGCATAATTCAACCATTAATTATACACTTATATTTCTAATTAGTGTATAATTTGTATATTGTATTAATTATTAGCTAAGAACATAATTCTAAAGATAGGGGTAAGATTATGGAGAACTTGAATACTTCTGGACATGGGGATTTCACAACAATTCCTTTAGAAATTAAAAAGTGGAATTGGGGAGCCTTTTGGCTTACATGGATTTGGGGGATATCTAATAGGTCCTATATTGCTTTATTAGCCTTTCTGCCAATTGCAAACTTAGTAGTTCCCTTTTATTTAGGTGCTAAAGGTAATGAACTAGCCTGGAGTAATAAACAATGGATTGATATGGAGGATTTTAAAACCACTCAAAGAAAATGGGCTAGAGCAGGTTGGACATTTGCAATAATTCTTACGATAATTATTGGGCTTAAGTTACATAACAATTACAAGACTTACAAATTTAATGTATCCATAACTAATCAAACCCTCATAGAAATAAGAAAAAATCATGAGGTTAGTGAACTTATGGGTGAGCATTATAAGGTAATGGATTCTGGGAGGTCAGCTGTATCTATAGACTTTGGTATAGGTGGAAAATTTTTTATAATTACAATACAAGGTAAAGACGGCTACATGTTAGTACACGCTGATCTTGATGATAAAGATAATATTAAATCTATCACTGTATCTCCTTTTGGTAGTGATAGAACCATACAAGTAAAATGACGGGACTATCTCAAAATAAAAGCATTAAATATTTTGAGATAGTCCCTTTTATATTTAGAAAACGAAGTAACTATGGAAAAAATATTTTAACTAAAGCCGCCATTGTCATCCTTCTTATCTTTAATGTGGATAGGTTCCTTATATTGTACAGGTTTGTGCGCATTGAGACTCTCAAAACTATTTACTGTTTCTATTTGCTCAATAGCTTTATTAGTTTTAATATTTTCATTTCTTCTATTTCTATTCATAACTAATCTCCTTTCATTAGGTATAGTTGTAATTTTGCTGCCTATAATAGCTTTTGTAGATTTAGCTAGGTTATGTATGGAAGCTTTCTATACATTACCCAAGCTCACCCTATTAAGATATTTTTTTGCTGTTTCTTCAGCTCTAAGCATAAAATCAACACTAGTAGGAGGATTACTTAATTTATAGTTAGGAAAATATCTTGAAATATGAAGAGGTATATCTTTATCAATATTCATCAAAAATTCTGCTATCGCTTTTACTTCTTCTAAACTATCATTTTCTCCACTTACAATCAGTGTAGTTACTTCCACATGGCAGGTTTTTGCAGAGGTCTTAATAGTCTCTAGAACTGGACTTAGCCTGCCTCCACATATATCCTTATAATATTCATTTTTAAAACCCTTTAAATCAATATTCATTGCATCCACATATGGTAGTAACTCTTTTAAAGGCTCTTCACTTATAAACCCATTTGTCACTAATACCACTGATTTTTTATCCTGAGTTTCTTTTAAAAGTTTAGCACAATCGTATACATATTCGTACCAAATAGAGGGTTCATTATAGGTAAATGCGATTCCTATATTATCTTTTAAACTTAAAATCATCTCCACCAATTTTTCTTTTGGCACAAATTCACTTGCGGGAGTATGTTGAGAGATAGTATGATTTTGACAAAAGCTACAGGTAAAGTTACAACCAAAACTTCCTACTGATAAAATATTTGTTGAAGGTTTAAAGTAATGTAGAGGTTTCTTTTCAATAGGATCTAGTGACATTGAAGTTATCTCACCATAGTTAATAGTATAAAGTTCACCCTTTTCATGTGTTCTAACTCTGCATTTCCCAAAATGTCCATCTTCAATTACACAGTTGTGAGGACATAAGAAACAGTGCACTTTATTATCAAGTTTTTCGTAAAATTTTGCGCTTTCTTTCATGTTTTCATTCCTTATGCCTTATAACTTCAAATTTTTCAATAGTATAAGGCTCGGTTGAACTTATACCTGCCTTTTTTAATGCAATTGATAACTGTTCCTCTACAGTATTTACACCTTCTAAATCTGGGAGTAACAGTCCTCGACGTCCCTTTCTTGTGACAATAACGCCATATCTCTTTGGATCTAGTTCTTCTTTAGATGCAGTAACGGACTCAGTTAGAACATCTACGGAAAAATCTAAATCAAGTAATTCTGACTCTTCTACAGTAGAAAACCTTGGATCTTGAGTAGCTGCTTCTATGGCATTTCTTATTATCTCTTCTGCTATAGAGTTAGTGGTTGGAGAAATTGTACCAATACATCCTCTCAATTCTCTATACTTCTTCAATGAAACAAAAACCCCTCTTTTATTTTGCCTCATTTCCTCAGTAACATAATCAGGAAGTTCTTTTAGTTGCTCTCCTGTGGTTAAAAAATGAGTCAAACTCTCTCTGGCGAGCCTTACAAAAGCATCTTGATGATTTAACTTTTTAGAATAGCGAAGGTTTTTAATTTCCTCTAATTCCTTAAGTTTAGATTCTTCCTCCCCTAAAATATTTAATTTCATCACTCCATAGCCTACTCCAAAGGTTCCCTCGTAACTTAGAAGTTCTCCATTAAATCTTTTACAATCTAAGGCACCCAGCATAATAAATGCAGATTTTCTTCCACATTCGCCTGCACTGCATACAGTTTCCTCATCCATCTTAAAGAGACTACAAACATCTCCAGCCTTTAGATTATTAAGAAACTCAGTATCAAATTTTTCTCCAAAAGGACTGTATTCATAGGGTCCATCTTCTTTTAATCTATGAGATAAATCTCCACTGGCAATAAAAACTGTCTTTTCTTTTAATTCTTCTACTGCTCTTTTTAAGATAATACCAAATTTATATAGGGACATGTCATTAAGGGGAGCATAAGTTATATGAACAATTTTATAGTTATTATAATATTTATTTACGAAATAGAGAGGCACAATAACGCCATGATCTAGACTAAGGGTTGACTTATAGCTTTTAAGAAATGTATTAGATATCATTACTGTAGGTATATTTTCTTCTATGGCTAATTCATGTATTCTTTCTGTAAGTACTTTATTAACCTGAAGATTCATGGAAACCTGTGGTACCCCAAAGTTCTTTAAACTGCCTTGAATGTTATCCTCATTAACTAACGATATAGCATCTTGGAACATTGTCCCATGAGGAGTTACTATTATAATAGTTTCTGGAGCTATCTTCTCTATTTCTCTACCTATCTTGTACAAGTTCTCACTGGTACTTAAAATCTTTGCTTCCTTTCCCTTTCCTACTTCTGGAATTATTATGGGAGGATGGGGCATTAAATAAAATCCCTGTATTGTCATAAAATCATCTCCAATATTTTAGTAATTTTAACAGTATTGTTCCCTACAATACCTACAATTATTTTAAGATTGATTTACGAAAAGACTATTATGGTTATGAAATTTCTAAAAAATTTAATTAGATAATATTTACTACTATCTTTTTTCGTGATGTGTGCTTTATCTCATTCATTGAGCTATATCCAACAGCAGCCGCTCCACAAACCACATAATTTTCTGGAATACCACAGGCATTTAGTAGTTTCCGTATTTTGGGTTCATCACAGAACCAAGCAATTTGATTTATCCAACAGGAACCTAACCCTATGGAATGAGAGGCTAAAAAGATATTTTCCAGCGCCACCGCACTATCAGCCATTGCATTTGAATATTTTCTATCATTAGATACAATTATTAAAGTAGGAGCATGATAATAAAAATTATATTCATTATTTCTTGCTGCTACTTTACCTGATTTTTTAGAACTATATGTATCATCATCAACCAACATATTTTGAAAGGCTTCTCTAATAAGATTGTTCAGTTCCTCAAGTTTGTCCTTGTTTTGCAAGACAGTAAAATTCCAAGATTGTGAATTTCCCCCACTTGGTGCATACTTAGCCGCTTCAATGATTATTTCTAAATCAGTGTTTGAAATTTGTTCTTCCTTATAGCCCCTGATACTTCTTCTTGTTAAAATATTTTGTATTACTTGGTTCATTACAATTCCTCCAATACTATATTATAGCCATATATCTATTTCATGATTGTTTTATCTTATCATCAAATATCCTAACAAAGAATATATATCTAATAATAATTTTCCAATAGAAAAGGAGTACCCACAGTACCCCTAAGTTTCATAGGATTATTTTAATAGACTAGCAAAAGTTAATGGTCCAACTATTCCATCAGGTTTTAATCCACGTTTTGATTGGAAGTTTTCAGTAGCTATTTGAGTATAGTATCCAAAACTTCCATCTGCACCATAAACCCCGCAAGTGAATCCTAGCTCTATTAATCTCTCCTGAATCCATTTTACTAATTCACCTGTGCTTCCTTTTTTAACTAAAGACAGTTTAGCAATTACACTATTTGTACGAGGACCAACTATTCCATCAACTACAAGTAGATTGCCGTGACTATCCTTAATACCTAATTTGTTGCTTAATTCTTGAATTGAAGCTATTGCCAAGTTCAATGTAACTGTTGAATTATATTTTTCAAGTGCATTTTGTTCAATTATCCCAATTAGTAAATTTGAATAATTTGGGTCGGTGGCATAACCATCTTGATGAATAAGCCTGCAAGCAATCTTGTAATCCTTAATCCCTATCAAGTTTTTATAACGATTATTTTTGACCAGATAATCTATATGATCGGCAATACTGTAGTCCCAGGTCGGATATTTTCTGAATTCTGCCTGCTCTTCACCTTTATTACCATCCCTATATTCTATTGTGGTTATAACAACATAATCAGCATAACCCCGTCTTTTCATGCCAAAAATATTGTTTGCTACTTTTGCAAGTTGACTCTCTCCCCATCCAGACTCTAAAATCGCCTGAGCAATTGTAAGTGAGGCTAAAATCTGGTATTTATTCATTGCTGCAATAGCCCCACCTTTTACCTTATTGATAAAAGTTTGTTTATCCACTTTTTACCCCCCCTATATTTTTTGTTATATTTACAATAATAAGATATGCTGTAGCTCTAGAAAATTTAACTAAATTAGGAAATTAAAACTTTTCAATAATCATTTCTAAATATATTAATTTGGAGTAAAATTAAAATTGGAGGTGTTTAAATGCAAAAGGCTATTGAAATTCAAAGTAATGGACTAACTTTAAGAGGAATGTTACATATTCCAAGTGGTGCCATTGAAAAAACTCCTATAGTTTGTATCTTTCATGGGTTTACAGGCAATAAAATGGAACCCCACTTTATTTTTGTAAAACTTTCAAGGATGCTAGAATCAGTTGGTATTGCCAGTGTACGATTTGATTTTGGTGGTAGCGGAGAAAGTGACGGAGATTTCAAGGATATGACTATTTCAAAGGAGCTTGAAGATGCTAAGAATATTCTTGATTATGTAAAATCTTTAGATTTTGTTGATCAAAGAAAAATAGGAGTTGTAGGACTTAGTATGGGTGGAGCCGTTGCTAGTATGTTAGCGGGGGATCGAAAAGAAGATATAATGTCACTCTGCCTATGGGCACCGGCTGGAGATATGAAAGAGTTAATATTACAAACCCAAACTGAAGAGCACATTAAATCAATGAAAGAAAATGGTTACGCTGATATAGGTGGTTTATTACTTGGAAAAGAGTTTATGGAGGATATTATGAAGATTAATATCTATGGAAAGGCAGCTAAGTTTGATAAAAATATACTTCTGCTCCATGGAGATAAAGATGCTACTGTTCCAATGATATCCTCTGAAAAATACTTGGAAACCTATGAAACAAGAGGGGCTTTACATGTTGTTAAAGACGGAGATCATACTTTTAATACTAAGGTATGTGAAGATGAGGTTCTAGATTACACAATTGGTTTTCTTGAAGGTGAGCTTAAATAAAACAAGGTGTCGGGGGGACGGGTACATTGACACATTGTGTCAATGTACCCGTCCCCATGGCACACTCTTATTTAGTTTTATAGTAGAAAACATTTATTTCAGTTCCTATATTCACAAGGGTACCAGCATTAGTTTCTTGTCTGAATATTTTCCCATTATTTTCTTTTGAACGACTTCCTTTTGAGCCTTTTCCATTTAAGGTCACAGGGGTTGCCACTCCAAGTTTTAATTGAAGGCTATTAAGAATTCTCCGGGCCTCCTCTACTGTTTCACCCTTTAATTGTGGTACAGTTACCTGGGCAATTTTTTGTCCTTTGCTAATAACTAAATCAATTTTTCCATTTTTTTCATAGGAGGTATCTACCTCTGGTGACTGGCTAATAACTACTCCCTTAGCAATATTATTGCTATAACTATTTAAAATATTACCAAGTAAAAATCCATTATCAACTATGGTTTGCTCTGCAATATCTTGAGTACTTCCAATAAGCGAAGGCACAAGTTTCTTTTCATCTACTGGTAACTTTTCATCAACTTGTAACTTCTCCTTTGTTTTTGGAACCTCTGTTTTTACAAGTGGAGGTACTGTATCAGTAGAAGGTCCTTTAGAAATATATTTAACTAAACCACCAATAATTATAACTAGAATAATTGAGGCAATTATTATCCTTATCTTTTTATCCTTTTTAATTATTGATTTTTCAGGACTTAAAGGCTGCCTCATAATCGTTGTGAAATCATTTCTTTCCTCAGATATTACTATTGTTTCCATAAGTTCTGAAGCAGCACTTGAGTTATTATTTATGCTCAACTTAAAGTCAGGTTCTTTTTTAATTTCAATTAAGTGCTCTACCATTTCCTTAGCGGTTTGATACCTATTAATTGGTTCCTTCTCTAATGCCTTTAAAATTGCCTGATTAATATTTACAGGTATATCCTTAATAAATTCTATGGGTGGAATAACAGACTCCTTAATGTGCATCATAGCTACGGAAACTGAATTTTTTGATTCATAAGGTACTCTTCCAATTATCATTTCATACATTACAATACCTAATGAGTATATGTCAGTTCTAAGATCTATCAAACTCCCTTTTGCTTGTTCTGGAGAAAAATAATGTACAGAACCTATAACCATACTATCATTAGTTATCGATTGTGAATCTACCATCTTAGCAATTCCAAAATCCGTGACTTTAACTAAATTATCCTCTGTTATCAAAATATTATCTGGTTTTATATCTCGATGAATTATATAATTTTTATGGGCGCATTCAAGTGCTTTAGCTATTTGGATAGCTATTTCTAAAGACTTATCATAAGAGAGTCTGCCATTTTCCGTTATTACTTGTTTCAAGGTTTTCCCATTAATATATTCCATAATTATAAAATTTATATTATTTTCTGCGCCCACATCATGAACATTAACTATGTTTGGATGTGATAACCTGGCGGCAGAATCAGCCTCTTTTTTAAATCTAGCCACAAACCCTTCATCATCACTTAATTCTGCCTTTAATATCTTTATTGCCACAAATCTATTTAATAAATGGCACTTTGCCTTGTAAACAATTCCCATGCCACCTTCACCAATTTTCTCTAATAACTCATATCTGTTTGAAAGTAATTTGCCCACCATAATTATCCTCCAATGAAAAATATTAACATAAATATTATATCATAGTGAAGACTTATGAGCATATAACTTTTCAAATAATTGGTAATTACTATATTGTCAAATGAGTTGTTCTACGTTGCACTAGTTCAATTACAAACCTGGTAACTCTTGTTACCCGCATATTCTTCCATTGTAATGTTTATAATTCTTCAATTGCCTCTAACTCAAAAATCTTTGTTTCTAAATTTTCTTTGCTAATAATACTTAGTGAAGTAAATTTGCAGTCTAATCCCTTTTTTAAAACTTCTAGAGCCTTTTCTTTATTATTTTTTTCTATAAGTGTAAGAGCATAATAATAGTAAGGGGTAGCGAAGGTAGGTTTGTTAAAAACAACTTCATCATATAACTTTATAGCGTTATCATACTCTTCCAAGTAATAATAAGTTTGCGCTAGGTTGTCCATTATACCAGTATTTGAAGAATTATAATCAAGTGCCTCTAGATTAAACTCTAAGGCTTTATTATAGTCTCCCTTTAATATTAAAAAGTAACCTAAATTTTGATATACCATAGTATTTTTATTATTAGCATAGGTTTCATTTAATATATCTATAGCTTTATCTAAATCATTCTTTTTCCACATAATCAGTGAATAATTTAAACTTAAAGTTATTTTATCACTATCATTTACTTTTTTCTTTAAAATCGTTTTTATTAAATTTTCTGCTTTATCCATTTCTCCCTGCAAAATTAAAAAATATACATAGGATGTTCTTAATTTTGTAGGTGAATAAAAACAACTGTTCAACCTCTCAAAAAACTTATTTGCTTCCTCTACTTTGTTCTGTGAATATTTATTATTAGCTATAAAATACAAAATATTTGGATAATTAATAACTAGTATATAAATAACTAAAAAAATAATTGCAATTATTGAATTAACTTTTAAAAAAAGCAATAGGGTAATTAACAAAGTAACTAGATTAAAATATTTTTTATTTTCCATTTAAAAACCACCTTAAATATATTTTGTATGACAATATTATAATACTATTTAACTGAGATGTCTTAAAAAAGCTAGATAATGTATTTGACCTATAAGTAGAAAAGGAACTAGCTCAAAATAATCATTTTAAGATAGTCCCTTTTCAAGATTTTATTTTAGATTCTTCAAATTACTTATCATTTTATTAACTTTATCCTTAGCAATTACAAAATTAGCTTTTCCATCCCTAAACACAGCATAGAGCTGGTCATTATAAGATACAAAATTAATAGTTTGTTGTTTTTTACTACCCTTATTAAGGCTATATGTAATGCTGACTTCTGGTTTATCTTCTAATTTCTTATCATTTTCAGCATCTACACTAAGAGCTATCATTTCCTCATATTGAGTCTTAAATTTATCTAATTCTATGCTCTTATCATTTACCTTAACAGTTGTAGTTACAACATCAGGATCTCCTGATTTTTCAGCCTTAGCTGAAGTTCTAGAAAGAACCACTGTATCCATACTATTATTTGCACTAACAACTATCTTATCAACATCTTCTATATTAGTTAGGTAAACAAATTTAGTCACTATATCAAAAGGCTTCACCCTATAGGCATCAAGTAGAGTCGTACCTATTACATATATAGAGTTACCTTCGGAGCTTTTAAAATATACATTATTACTATCTTTATTTTTACCTATTAAAAGATGTAAAGTGTTTTTACTATCCTTTAGGGTAAGGTCAAGTGATGGTTTATCTAATCCATACATACTTAAATCCTTTGGATTATCCTCAATTATATCATAAGCCTTCAGATTAGCTATGCCTGCTGACATTACAGAAATCTTTTGGTCATCAGCCCCTAAAGGGAAACTGTATGGACCCTTCAAAATCCATGAATTATAATTGTTTTCTGTTTCTTCCGCACTTTGGTTGGCATTCTTTGTAATCTCCATAGTTGCACTACCAGGTTGGCTAATTTTAATATATGAAAGTGATGTTGCATCAATTGCAGTTATAGTTTTATCTCTATAAGCTAACTGCTTTTTAGTAAGACTATCAACAGTACTAGTAGCTATAAAATACACTTCTTTTTTATCCTTTTCACTTGCATAAAAATTACTTCCATCCGAAGATTTATCTCCAATTAATAATACTTTATCTGAACCATCTCCAACTATCTTTACATTTATAGTTGGTTTATTTAATCCATACTTTTCTAAATCTTCAGCATTCTTTTCTACCACAGTACCAGATAAATTTATTAATGAATCTGTGACTTCTGTAATAGCTGTTTGATCAAGTTTATAATTATAATTTTCAATATTCCAGTCCGCGGTACTTTTAACAAATATATTTTCACCATCGCTATAAGTAACAATTATTTTTGACACCTTAGTGCTATCTACCTTCCAAACCTTCTGCGTAGTTACGGCAGTACTTGGGGTACTCGAATTATTTTCACTTTTATTTGGATGTTTGGAGACATAGTAATAAGCTCCGCACAATAAGAGTAAAATAACAACTAAAGCAATAATACTCTTAGCTTTCTTCATAAATGTCTCCTCCTTAACCAAACAACAACTCCCAGGATAATAACTATAGCAGGAATTATTATTACAACCATTGCAGAATATGCTAAAACTTGTCCTTGGGTGATTTTTAATGGTTCTGAAGTCAAATCCTTTGGTGTAATAGAAATATTCTCCTTAAGATCCTGAACCCAATTCATACTATTCACTAAAAAATCTAGGTTACCACCACCAGTTATATTAAGGAACTTTGAAGATGAGAAAACAACAATTTTGGAAGAACTTGTTCCTTGAGTATCTGTTATTGCCACTGCAACATCAAAGGGGCCATTTATGTCCCCAGCTTCTTTTTCTGTACTCGTACTATCTAAATTTATCTTTGCCCAAGACTTATCAGTAGTTGTAAGTAGAGGTTCAATTTTTATTGAAGCTTTCTTAACCTTTACCGGTTTTATTGGTTGCGCTACTTGAAAAAGAATTGGTAAATTAGCAGTAACCATAGGCCTTAGAATATCATGGCTACTCATTTCAGGTACAAGATACGCTGGACTCTGATAATAATGTTGTGAATCTCCTTCTAGGATTAGAGACTTTTCAATTTGAATTCCAAAGGTGCTCATCAAATCATCAAAATTTGGCAACTTCACCTTTTGTATATCCATTAAAAATATTCCATGACCTCCTTTTGAAAAGAAATCCTTTAACTTAGTTAATTCGTCTTTTGTAATATCCACTGTTGGAGAGCTAACAAGAAGCATATCTTCTGAAGTTGGCTTCCACTCACCTACTAATAAATTTAAAGGTTTTACTGTGAAGTTTTGATTACTTATAACCTGATTAACTTCATCCGCAAAAGCTTGTTCATTATGTCCTTGTAAATTGTAAACAACTGAACTTTTATCGCTTACTACGTACATAATAGCACTAGTAATTTTTTGTTCTACCGCAAGAGACTGAACGGATTCCTGACCAGTAGTTTGATCTTGAGTGGTATTAAATAATTCACTTTGGTTAATCACTTTAAATTTACTTCCACTCTCAACAACTATACTGCCAGTTGAAATTGCCTCTTCAGTACTACTATATTTTTTTGCAATTTGAGGATTAGTATTTGGATCAATATATTTTAATGTTATCCTTTTGCTTTTATCACGATATTTATTTAATATCTCAGCAATACCTATATTTTCACTACCTTGTTTATTAAAGGTAATGATGTTAATATCTTTGTTTAACTTATCCATAACATTATAAGATTGATCTGATAAAGAATATAACTTATTCTTTGTAAGATCATATTTCAGATCAATTTTATCCACTATTAAATTAGCAACTAATAATATTACTAATACAATAGATGTAAGTACTGTTGCGTAACCACCATATTTAGACTTATTACTTTTGAAGGACTTTTTTATATCTAACTTTTTCATATTCATTCACCCCTTAGTTCCATCTTCTCTTGTCAATCATTCTTATTGTTAAAAATACAAATGCCACAATAAATGAAAGGTAATACACCGCAGAATTCAAGCTTAATATCCCTTGTGAAAAAAGATTATAACGTTTTATTAAAGAAAACCAACCAAATACATTTTGAAGTAATCCATCGAAAGCTTCCTTCTTTACTAAGTAGGTTGTTATAATTACAATCAGTCCTGCTATTACTGTAACTATGGCTGCATACATATTTTTTGTTGAAAAATATACAAATGCAGCAAAAATAGCTAGCATAATTAAAACAAAAATTATACTAGAGGTTCGAGTAGCAGGAAGTGCCTGCTGTATGCCATCCATTAGGAATATAAAAAGTAATGTTGCAAAAGATATTACTGCAGAAGTCACTTGATTCTCTGTCAAACTTGAAACAAATAAACCAATAGAGATTAAAGTTGCTCCTAGTAAAAACATACCAATATATCCACTGAAAATTTCAGATGCCGAAACAGTTCCAAACATACTTAAAATCATTGGATACAAAACTGTTATTAATAATGAAATAGTGAAAATAGATAAAGCTGCAAAATATTTACCTAAAATAATTTCAGTTACTTTTAAAGGTGAGGTAAATAATAGTTGGTCTGTCTTAGTTTTAGTTTCTTCAGATATTATTTTCATAGTTAGAATAGGAATGATAAACAAAAAAACAACAATGAGACTTTGAAGTGTATTGATATAAGAAGGATTTGCTGTTACTAAATTATACATCGCAAAAAATATTCCTGTTATTAATAGAAACGTTGCCATAAAAATATACCCAATTGCTGATGTAAAATATGCTCTAAGTTCTTTTAAATATACAGCTAACATTATGAAACCCCTCCTTTATTGCTTGTTGTAACTTCTAAGAATATTTCTTCAAGGTCTATGTCTTTACTCTTCATCATTAATATAATAAATCCGGAATGACTCAAGGAAAGAAATAATGATTCCCTTATATCTACATCCTTCTTTGCCTCAACCTGTAGGTCTACTGTACCTGGTTCATGAACACCTAGTTCTTTCACCAATTCCACATCTTCCATTTCTCTAATCCTTTTATGTATATCTTGTTTTGATCCCTTTACCCGTAATAACACCTTATTGCTATTATTCACCTTTTTAGATAATTCCTCAGGAGTTCCCGAAGCAACAATCTTACCCCTATTTATTATTAAAACTCTATGACAAATAGCGCTGACCTCTGATAATATATGAGAACTTAATATTATAGTGTGGGTTTTACCTATTTTCTGAATCAAATTCCTTATCTCGATAATCTGCTTTGGATCTAATCCTACTGTAGGCTCATCTAGAACAAGTACCTCTGGGTCTCCTACCAAAGCTTGAGCTAAACCAACTCTTTGCTTGTAGCCCTTAGAAAGATTTTTAATAAGTCTTTTTCTAACATCTAATATTTTTACTAATGACATTATTTTTACCATGCTTGGCTCAATGGCATCAGATTTAACCTTTTTTATCCTATGTACGAATTTAAGATACTCCTCTACTGTCATATCCAAATATAGTGGAGGTATTTCAGGAAGATAACCTATTTTTTTCTTTGCTGCTTCAGGGTTTTTAAGTATGTCTATACCATCGATTCTTACATTTCCTTCTGTAGTGGAGATATACCCTGTAAGTATATTCATAGTAGTAGATTTACCCGCACCATTTGGTCCTAGGAATCCTAATATTTCACCTTTTTTTACAGTGAAAGTAATTCCATCTAATGCTACTTGTTGCCCATAGCGTTTTGTTACATTTTCAATTTCTATCAATTTTCTTCACCCCTATAAGAATTTTTTCCCTAAATCACTTTTTTATATTATTTTTTCAATTGTGATAATATCAATGGACTGTGTCAGTATGGAGTTGATACTATGAACATTTCGTAAACAATTACTGTTAATAACATAATCTGTACAAAATTACAAATTTCAATTATCTTTTTTATACCTTCTACCTATTTGCATTCTATAGAATTTATGATACATTCTAAGTATGAGCATTTAATAAGTGAATGCAGTTGGAGGCGAAAATGGTGAACTCAAAAAGAGAATTTGGTACAGGACCTGTTTTTACAATAACTAATTATATATTTTGGTTTTTTTTAGGGAATTTATACTTTCTTCTGATGAATATCCCACTTCTTTTTATGTTAATTGTGGTTTTATCTAATAGTGGTACCCCACTTCCACAAGGTTTTACTTCCATTATAATTGTATGTTGCCTCCCTTTAGGACCGGCTGTAACAGCCCTCCTTAGCGTCATGGGAAAACTTATTCGAGAAAAGGATATAAGTATTACAAAAGATTTTTTTAAGGCTTATAAAACCAACTTTTTTCAATCATTATTTTTTTGCGCTCTAGAAATAATGATAATATGTATACTATTTATTGATACTAGGTTCTTTATTTCAAGTGGATATCCACAAGTCTTTACTATTTTTATTTACATGGTTATAGCTTTTATCTTTTCAATGGGTCTGTATGTATTTCCACTAATCTCAAGATTTTATTTAACAACAAAAGACATTCTTAAAACTGCTTCATACTATACCATTCGTAAGGTTCATATTACATTATTAAATTTAGCTAGTTTTTTAGTTGTAGGCTTTGTATTTTTCAAGGTTTCAACCTTTGTATTAGTATTTACATCAAGTATTATTTGTTATTTAATAATGTTTTATCAGCAAAAAATACTATTAGAAATTGAAGAAAAACTGAAGAAAAATGTGGAAGTTGTAGAAGCCTAAAATTAAGGGACGGTTCATTACTATTTAACAAATTTCAAATAGTAATGAACCGTCCCCTTAATTAAGCTTTAAAATAATAACTTGTGTAACCTTCTGTGCCGCCTATATCTGAGCTCCGCTGCATACTTAAGGCTGAAGTTTTAAAGTTATCCATTCCTGAATTATCCTCATGATTTTTTATAGCCACATAATATACAAATTTCTTTAATTTATTATTTCTATCTTTTTCAACAATATTTTTTATATTATCTATACCATTAATAAAATCTTCTATAATAAATTCAAGTTTTTGCCACTCAGTAACAATTATTTTACCTCCATCATTGTACCAATCAACAATATATCCACTATTAAACACCTCATCCGCACTTTGAAAATCCTCATCTGTCTCATCCTGAAATTCATAATCAGTCCCCATTAAAATATCTAATTTAAGTCCTATCCCAATATGTTCAATTCTTTCTAGTCCAACAGTACTTATAATATTATCTTTAAATTCTTCATAGTTTTTAAACACTCTTCATCAGTCCCTTCATTAATATTATAACTTAATTCTAACTCTATTTGACATAAATATTTTTCTCATGTTAAAGTATAGTTAAATAATTAATTAATTTGAGGTGTACGATGACTAATGATGAGATATACAAGAAAATAATGATAATGGAAAGCGTTAAAGCTGCTGTTACCTTTATAAAAACCTGTGAGATAACTAAATCTGACTTAAGCAAACTTTGTAAGAGATATAACTTATTTGTAGCAGAAAAAGCTACTAAAGAAGAAATTATAACTTTGTTCGTGAATTCTACCCTTGGTATAAAATTAAAGAAAAAGTCAAATAATAAATTTAAAACAAAATAAAAAAAGTTCACTCATTGATTTTGCCCTACTATAAGCTTATAGTAGGGCATTTTCTTTAGATATATTCTTATCAATTTCTGATTATCTATATTAAAACATCCTCATCTCGTTAACATTTATATTTGGATTTTTATATCTTCCCTTATTTTCGGTCCCTTTTCCATACTGTATAGCCTTCACTGGACATAAATGAATACATGCTAAACATTGATTGCAGTCATTTCCCCATTTAGGTTTGCCCTTAACTATAATATTCCTACTATTACATACACTTTCACATAGCCCACAACTGGTGCATTTATCATTAACATAAAATTTCTTAGCACTCCTACTCATTTTATTAAATAAAGGATTAGCTGTAGCTGTTAATATACCAGGTAAAGGGCCCTTTTCAATTATATAAATCCCTTCTTCTCTATTCTTAATAACCTTATTTATATTTTTCAAACTCTCCTCTGCTACCATGAGCTTTTTATTCTCTACTTCTTTTGAATCCACATTTCCTATAACTATATAGTTATTAGGCATAGCGATGGAAAAACCACTTTTTAGATATAGATTCTTCTTCTTTAAACAGTTATCTAGAACCTTCATAGTGTTTCCTATGTTTTCTCCACAGGTTGCCACAGTATAAATATAGTTATTCTTATAGTTATTAAGTTTTAACTTTTCTATAAAATCAATGATCATCTTAGGTGGACCCCAGGCGTATACAGGGTATACGAATCCTATAGTCTCATTATCTTCTAAATCATATTCAAAAGAAATCTCAGAACTACTCATTTGCGTTGCAATTGAAATTAGCCTCTCACTATTATATTTACCTATGTTTTTAGCTACATACAGGGAATTTCCTGTACCTGAAAAATAAAATATCATACTATCACCCCTTAGATTAAATTATAGCATAATTTCTTAAAGCTTTTTCTTATCATAAATTTATGGTATATTATACATAAATTCAAACTATACCAGATATGTTATATTATGTATTTAAACTACTGGATTATACTGCTTTGAATTGTTGATTTATTAATGATAAAATACTAAATTAAAGGAGGCATTTAATTGAAAAAATCCAAATTCACACACAAAAGAAAATTACAATTAATCTTGTCATTTTGTCTTATTTTTATTTCATGCTTAACTCTTCCTGTGAAAGAAACAGAAGGAGCGGTTACACCTGCCACTATAAGAATACTATATGTAGGTAACAGTATGATCTATTTTTGTGACATGCCTGCGAAAATCCAATCTATTTTACAATCGGTAGGCTATACAGTGGAATATCAACAGGTGACTCCCGGTGGTTATTATTTGAGTCAACACGCACAACCAGGAAGTGCTGCAAGACTAGCTATACAAAATGGCTGCAATGGATATAAGTGGGATTATATTATTGTCAATGGAAATACCATGGAACCAGCAGATAACTATAATGCTATGTTAGCAGCAACTAAGACTCTAAAAACAGATACGGATACTTATAATCTAGGAGCAAAATTTATACTTCACTCCACCAATCCTTATAGCCCTAGTAAAATATCTTTAAATTCCAATGGAGTATATACAGATACAAATGTAATGGCAAAGGATATAAGCGATAAGTATGCAAGTATTTCCGCCACCCTAGGAGTTAAATATGGTCCTAATACAAAAGGAATTCAGAAATTTTACAGTGATGGAGTAAAGGCTGAAGGTGATATATGGAATGCAGATGGAAAGCACCACACAGAATTTTCTCATTACATGGCTGCTTGTATTTATTCAGCTATGATTTCAAGCGTTGATCCTACGTATTTTACACAAAACTGCAGTTTATCACAATCAGACGCTGACTATGCAAAGAACGTAGCCAAAGTTGTAATTAACAACTCCAACCAGGGTATAGTATTAGGTGAAGTTCCTAGCACAAATAGTTTAAATTCTGTAAAAATAGAAGCTGAGAACATGACATTAACAAATTACACTATAGAAAGTAACAGTAGTGCCACAAACGGTTCTTTAATAAAAGTAAACAAAAGTACCATAGGAACTGCAACCAAAGTCTTCATTGGTGTTAGTGGAAAATATGATGTGAAAGTTACTTATTGGGATGAATCTGATGGAGCGTCCTCCTATAATTTATATTTTGCGGACAATCTAAAATCTAGTTGGGTAGCAAATGAAGCTTCAGGTTCTAGCTCCTGTGATAGCAGCACAAGACGAACAAAAACAATAAGTAATGTAGATATAAATAAAAGCGACTTAGTTAAGATTACCAGTAATTATAACGGTGATGAGTATGGAAGAATTGATATAATAGAATTTATTCCCAAAGTAATATCTATAAAAATTGAGGCTGAGACCATGACGTTAACAAATTATACTGTAGAAAGTAACAGCAGTGCCACAAATGGTTCTTTAATAAAAGTAAACCAAAATACTACAGGAACTGCAGCGAAAGCCTTCACTGGTGTTCCTGGAAAATATGATGTGAAGGTTACTTATTGGGATGAATCTGATGGAGCGTCTTCCTATAATTTATATTTGGGGGACAATCTAAAATCTAGCTGGGTAGCAAATGAAGTCTCAGGTTCTATCTACTGTGATAGTAGTACAAGAAGAACAAAAACAATAAGTAATGTAGATATAAATCAAAGCAACCTAGTTAAGATTACCAGTAATTATAATGGTGATGAATATGGAAGAATTGATGTAATAGAATTTACACCAGTGCAATAACCTTAGAATTAGAAAAATAGATAGGCTTCATAGTATCCAAGTGATAGCTTATCTATTTCTTTTTAAATTTTGATTCAGGAGGTGACATAATATGTATTGTCAATTGCTATAGCTAAACTATACTAAGTTCACCGAGTTGTCCTTAGTTCAATAATAGGCAGATGAGGTCTATCATTTATTCTAATAGGAATAATACTATTTCCTAAACCTCTGCTAACTATCATGTTAACATTATTACTGGTGTATAATCCTGAAGTATATTTAGGAAATAAACCTTGATTGGGTGCGATTACACCCTTGTTACTAAAAGGGATTCTAAACTGACCTCCATGAGCATGTCCAGAAAAAACTATATCGGGATTAGTAAAGTTTAAATCTGAAGAATAAGAAGGAAATAATTCAGGTCTATGTGCTAATAAAATCATTGGTAGGTCTTTAATTGTATTAATATCTTTAAATTTCTCCATCTTATATTCATTACCATCACTTAGTCCTGCAATGACAATACTTTTGTTGTTCTTTGTGTACATTTCTATTTTATTATCAACAACTTTAACATTATTATCTGTTAATATATTGGTCCATTCATCGCTCTGTCCGTTCCAAAACTCATGATTCCCTGTAACTGCATAGGTATTGGTAATCTCTGATAATCCTTTGCATAGTTTATCTAAACCACAGGCTTTTAAGTCTGCACTTTCATCAATTAAATCTCCTGTCATTACTATTATATCGGGTTTTTGTTGTTTAACTTTGGTTATAATACTATCTATGTTAGAAGCATTTTTAGGTAAATGTACATCAGAAAGATGCGCAATTTTTAAACCACTTAATTCTTTAGGCAAATTGCTTATCTCAACCTTGATATTTTGAATTTCAATCCAATTATTTTGTGAGAAACAATATACCATTACAATTAAACTGAAAAGTAAAATTCTGCTAATTAACCTAGCGGGTTTCCTATTATTTTTCATATGGAATCGCCCCTTTAAATATTTTAAATTTTGTAAACTAGTATTTTAACCTATGTTATAATTAAACTAATATTGAGTGCCTACAGTTACTTTATGGATTTCATGAATAGGAGAAAAAATGAATTATTTAATTTTTGATTTAGAGTTCAACCAACATTACTCTGCAATAAAAGAAGATAAAAACATAGCTTCACTAAGTTGCCCTTTTGAAATAATTCAAATAGGCGCTGTTAAACTAGACCTGAACTTAAATACAATTTCTAACTTTGATTTTCTTGTTAAGCCCGAAATATATTTAGAAATTCATCCTTATGTGAAAGACATAACTGGTTTAACAATGGAAAGTTTAAAGGACGCTCCCCCCTTTAAAGAAGTATATAAGGATCTATATAATTTTATTGATGATGATAATTGTATATTCTGTGTATGGGGTATGTCTGATATTAAGGAATTATTTAGAAATATACAATATCATCAATTGGATACATCTAAAGTTCCAACAGAGTATATAGACCTTCAGTCTAATATATCAAAATATTTTAACTGTCCAAAAGGAACCCATATAGGTTTGCGTAACGCAGTAGAATTATTGGAACTTCCAATTAAAGCTCAATTTCACAACGCTCTTAATGATGCTTTCTATACTGCAGAAATATTTAAAAAGACCTATAATGAGGATTTTAAAACTTCTATCTACAATCCTGAGAGTTACAAACAAAAACCTAGACAACAATCCGAAAAATATTTAGTTGATCTTGTAGGATTATTTCTTCAATTCGAGAAAATGTACAATAGAAAAATGTCTATTGAAGAAAAGGAAATTATTAAACTTGCTTATTTTATGGGTAAAACCAATCAATTTATAATTTAAAATAATACCTTATATTAAGTATTTTAATAGCAAAGTAGCTAATCCAAGAAAGAAAAAGAAGCCACACACATCTGTAAAGGTGGTTACAAAAACAGCTGAAGCTAGTGCTGGATCCACCTTTAATTTTCTTAAGGTTACTGGTACTAAATAACCTACAATGGTTGCTACACACATGTTTCCTAGCATGGAAACCCCAACAACTACACCAAACATAGGTTTATGAGCCCATAGCATTCCAATTGCTGCTACAACGCCTCCTATAGCTAATCCATTAACTAATCCTACTAATGCTTCTTTTCTAAATACTTTCTTAGCATTTTCTTTTGTAAACTCACCTAAGGCTATACCCCTTACAATTAGAGTCAAGCTTTGAGTCCCTGCATTACCACCCATTCCAGCAATTATAGGATTAAAAGCTGCCAGTATAACTACTTTATCAATGGTGTCACTAAAAATTCCTACTGTAGCTCCAGCAAGCATTGCAGTAACTAGATTTACATAAAGCCAAGGTAATCTGCTCCTTACTGAAGCAAAGGTTGATCCATCAATTACCTCTCCTTCATTAACTCCAGCAAGACGTAAGATATCCTCTGTTGCTTCCTCTCTTACTACCTCAATAATATCATCTACTGTAATTACCCCAAGCATTTCACCTTTTTCATCCGTAACAGGCATTGCTTGAAAACCATACCTTTCAAATAAAGTTGCAATCTCCTCTTGGTCCATTTCTAAGGGAACGCTTTTAACATTTTCATGCATTATATTTGTTATTTTTGTATCAAAGGTGGATATAACTAATTCTCTAAGAGATACTATTCCCTTTAAAATATCTTTTTCATCTAAAACATAAAGATAATAGGCCGTCTCTACATCAATGCCTGCGGTTTGAAGATATTTTAAGGTCTCCTTTACATTCATAGTCTCCTTAATAGCTACAAACTCTGAAGCCATAAGTCCACCAGCAGTGTCTTCTTCATAGGTTAAAAGTTCTTTAACATCTTCTGCTTCCTCTTTTCCTAGATTACCTAAAAATTTATTTATCCTTTCAGGCTCCAAGTTAGAAAGTAAATCTGCTATTTCATCTGAAGTCATTTCATTAACAATTTTATACTGTTCAAGTTCTGAGAATAGATTTAAGAAATCCTCCTTTTCTTCTTCCTCCATTTCTTCAAAAACATTAGCTATAAGCCATACGGGTAACTTTTGCATTACCTTTAGTTTATCAAGTTCTTTATCCCTCAAAACTTCTAGTATGTCCGCTGGATGTATATCTTCTAAATATTGTTCTAGTTCACCCTTGTTACTATATATCAATAATTTCTTTAAATCTAAATTTGTTAAACCTTCATTCAAGCTACTCAACTCCTTTGTATATATATATTATACACTGTGAACCTTCGATATTATTTATTTTTTTCAAAACTATTATTAAGTTATAGAACATTTCTACAAATACTATTTCCTGTAGCATAGTATTTGATGCAGAGATTATTCTAAGGAGCTTTAGAAGACTTAGTTGACCTTTGTTAAATTGATTTAGTGATTTAGCAAAAGTCAACTTTAGTATTTCTTAGCCAGTGCGTAATCCACCAATATCGAATTTCATGATGCAGGATTTGTATATCGTAGAAAATACTAGAGGTCAAGTTCTGCAATATGCGTTATATTCGCTTCATGAATAGTAGGATCAAAGGCTGGAACTAATAGTTTTGAATTTGAAACTTGTGAATTGAATTCGCCTACTACTGCTTCTCTAAAATGGTCTAGCTCTTCTTGTGATAATCCAGGAATTTTATTTAAAAGTAACTTATCAAACTCCTGAGCTTTTAAATTTCCTGACTGTGGAATAAATTTAAATTGTTGCTCTAATGTATAGAATATATTTTTAGCTATACTAAAGGATAAATTATATTTATCAATACCTATCTTCTGAATTAAAAATTCTCGTTGCCCTTCTAAGTAGTTTAAGCCTTCTTTTATTCCCCAAGTAGCAAGCAACCCTAAAAGCATTAGCACGGCCTGTACTACAATACCCATTATTTGATTTACTAATGTGTCTGTCATTTTACATCCCTCCTAAATTAATCTCTTATTTTCAGTTCTTGAGAATAAATCTATGTGGCTTTCACCACCCTCATTTTGCATACTAATATATGTGTAACGATCTAAGTGGACGATGACCCTTCCTTGGTCTTTAATTGTCTCTATATAACCTATACCGCCGTTAAATCGAGTAATATTATCCCCTGCTGGAATAGATGTATCAAATATCTTTTCATCTGGTACTGGCTGAGTTACAACTACTGGAGATTCTCCGTATACATCTTCACCAGTTATTCCTTTTATGATGGCATTAGCAAGTTTTTTCGCATTATATTTATCACAATCTGATTTTGTATCACAAAAAAAAGGTTCTATCAATACAGACACAGCATCTGTATATCTTAAAACATATAAATTAGGTCTTTGCTGGCTACCTCTATTCTTGAAGCCTAATTTGGAAAGCTCTGTACAAATTTTATCAGCATATGTTTTTCCAGCCTTTGAAATGTATTCTACTTCACAGCCTTGAGCCACATCAGTCTTAAATGCATTTAAATGACAGCTGACGAATAAATCTACTCTAGCATTATTGGCCACATTAACTCTATAGCCTAAGCTTTGTCCTAATGTCAATCCACCTTGAACTGGAGTAACATTTATAACGGTATGACCTAACTTTTGTAAACCTGTAATTACTAGTGCACCGTACTCTCTTACAACCTTTTCTTCATTTAAATAGCCTTCAGCTCCTCTGTCTTGTCCCGTACCATGGCCAAAATCCACTGCGATTTTCATACTCATCCCTCCCTATCTTAGGGAGCTTCAAAAAAAATAACAAGCTAGCTTCTGGTCTATTTTGCTTGTTATTTTATTTCAGCTCCCCTATGTAATAGAGTATGTTGAACCCCCTTAAGGTGTTACAATTAATTGGATGGAGCAGGGGGCGCAAATCTCTGTTCACCAACACACTTTTTAAACACAGATATATGAATTTTCAGCAAATAAAAAAATATCACTGCATGAAATTCGCAATGATATTTTTTGATAACCCTTTAAGGGAGCCTTAGTACAGTTTCTTTACCTTTGTTTGTAATTCTCCACATATTTATATTTACATTACTACTATTACAACAGCTTGGCTTTTTAGAACTGCTTGCACAATCACAGCCACCCGAACAAGCTGACATATCCTCTTTTTCAATATACCCTAACTGCTGAAGTTGTATTACCATCTGTTCAACCATACCCTCATCTATTCCTAATTCCTTAGCCATTAGCTTATTCGAATACCGCTCTCCATTAGCTAATCGCTTTAATACTTTCATTAACAATTTGTACACCCCCAATTTACTTAAATTCTATTATATCTCTCATAAAATCTAAATTTTCCTCAACATATTCAACCAATACGGGATCAAACATAATACCCTTATTTATGATTATTTCTTTCATACAAATTTCAAAACTCATCGCTTCTCTATATGGTCTATTTGAGGTCATTGCATCTATAGAATCACATATTGAAATTATTCTTGACCCTAAAGGAATATTAAAATCCGCTATTCCAGTAGGATACCCCTTACCATCCCATCTCTCATGATGATAGAGAACTATTTTGCTTATATGTTCTAGTTTTTTTGACTTACTTAAAATATCAAAACCTGTTTGAGGATGCATTTTCATATATTCCCATTCATGTACTAGAAGTTTTCCAGTTTTGTTTAAAACCTTATCTGGCACTCCAATTTTACCTATATCATGTAGATGGGCCGCTATGTGAATACTTTCCAATTCAGAACCCTTTATTCCTAATCGCTTGGATAACTCGTAAGACATAATTGCAACCCTCTCTGAGTGACCTTTAGTATAATGATCCTTAGCTTCGAGAGCCGCTACTAAGCTTTCAATTATGGAATGATAGATTTCCTTTTCTCTAAAACTAAATAATAACTTTCTTAACATCCGTAAGCTCCTTAGCGCACTGCTGTATCTTCTTTTCCATGTGTGTCCATGAACGTTTAGAAAATGCAATCTTCACATCGGATCTTTTTGATTCTTCTTTAACGATGGCGGTTAATTTATGACTTACGAAGTCTACCAAAACCATTACTAAATCAATATTTCTAGGGATTTTGAAGTTCTTAGCATCATTTTTTCTACCAGTTATATGCTCAATGTCTTCAAATCCATTGGCTATTAATTTTTCAGTAATATTACCAAGACTATCTCCACCTATAAGCAATATACTCATATTATTTAAAGCCTAATAACATTCCGATTTGATATACTAAAACTCCGCCTATCCATCCGATTACACAAGTATATATTACTGCAATAATTGCCCATTTTCTTGAATTTGTTTCTCGTCTTATTGCCCCTATAGTTGCTGCACAAGGGCAATATAATAAAGTCATTACCATAAAAGCCAAAGAAGTAAGTGGTGTAAATGCCTGCTGAACAGCAATGGTTAAACTTGCACCATCTCCTGCAGCATATACAGTTCCTAAAGTACTAACTACTGCTTCTTTAGCTGCAAGACCTGTTATAAGTGCTACAGCTGCCTGCCAAGTTCCAAAACCTGCCAGCTTAAATATTGGAGCAATAACTGAACCTACGAAGCCGATTAAACTATCTTTAGTTCCTGCTTCTACTCCCATAGGTAAGTTCGAAAGTACCCACACAATTATAACTAAACCTAATATAATTGTACTCATCTTTTTTAAGAAATGAGAGGACTTTTCCCACATATGAATAAATACACTTTTAGCAGTAGGTACACGATAAGGTGGAAGTTCCATTACAAAATAGGATTCTTCTCCCTTAAATACTTTTTCACTTAGAAATTTACCCATTAATATTGCAACAGTTATACCTAGTGCGTAAAGACCGAATACAATAACTCCACTTGCATCAAAAAACCAAATCTTTTTACCTGCAAAGAATGCACCTGCAAATAATGCATAAACTGGTAACCTTGCACTACATGATACAAAAGGATTTATAAGTATAGCTACCATTCTATCCTTTTTACTATCTAAGGTTCTTGTAGACATTATTCCAGCTACATTACAACCACTAGAGATTATTAGTGATACTGCTGTTTTACCATGAAGTCCTATGGAATTCATAAACTTGTCCATTATATATGCTGCCCTTGCCATGTATCCACTATCCTCAAGTATTGCTATAAGGAAATACATAGTAAAAATCATAGGAGTAAAGACAAACACAGACCCAAGACCTCCTATTATTCCATCAGTTATAAAGGATATCAAAAGTTCAGGTGCTCCCATACTAGCTAAAATGCTTCGTACAAACTCTCCTAAAGCACTAAATCCACTATCTACTAATCCCCCTAAAAATCCATTTCCAAAGGTCATAGCTATCTGATACATTAAAAACATTACTACTGCAAATATTGGAATTCCAAACCACTTGTGAGTAGTCCATCTATCAATTTTATCAGAAATACTTTCTTCATTTGACATTTCTTTTTTAACAGACTCTTGTACTATTTTACCTATTATTTCATATCTTTTATCTATTATAAAGGCATCTGGTTCATAACCTATTTTTACAATTAGGTTCTCTATACTTTTTTGTAGTGCAATATTTATCTTATCAGGATTTTCTTTCCCATTTATATATTTCTTAATATATTCATCACCTTCTAAAAGCTTAAGTGATGTCCATTGCAGAGGGTATTCAAGTGTTGATGAAATTTCTGAAAAAGTTTCTTCCATTAGCTTAATTTCTTTTTCTATGTCTTTACCATAATCTATTTTATAAGTGCTATGTTCTTTTGAATCACCAATTCTTATTGCTTCCTTTATAAGTGCTTTTATACCTTCACTCTTAGTAGCTATGGTAGCAACCACAGGAATATTTAAAGCTTTTGATATTTTATTAACATTTATTTCAATGTTATTATTTCTTGCTTCATCCATCATATTAAGGGCTAACACCATTTTTGCGCCAGTTTCTAAAAGCTGCATAGTTAGATATAAGTTTCGTTCAATATTACTGGAGTCGACCACATTAATTACTACATCAGGCTTACTTTTTAATATAAAGTCACGAGCTACTACTTCATCCTCTGAATAGGCTCCAAGACTATAGGTTCCGGGTAAATCTACAACAATTATATTTCTACCTTCAAATTTAAAGCTACCCTCTTTTTTTTCAACTGTAACTCCTGGCCAGTTACCTACATGTTGTTTAGATCCTGTTAGTGAATTAAACAAACTAGTTTTTCCACAATTAGGATTACCCGCTAACGCTATTACTAAGTCTTTACTCATTTCATTCCCCCATGATTTCATATTATTTTTTAAACTTCACGAACCATAACCTTTTGTGCCATACCACGTCCTAGTACTAATCTAGTTTCTCCAACCTTTACAATTAAAGGACCACTGTCGTTTTTCATAATTTTTATGATGGCACCTTTACTCATACCCATTTCCATGATTTTCTTGCACATACCTTCTCCGCCCTCTACGCTATAAATCTCAGCAAGTTTTCCCATTCCAACAAAATTCAAAGACATACTCATAATTTGCACCCCCATTATTATTTTTAAACTATAATTAAATCAATTCCACCATAATATCCTTTGCTTCACTTTTTCTAAGACTTAAAACATATCCTCTAACCTGGAGTTCTATAGGATCTCCCATAGGAGCTTTTCCTGTCACAATAACTTCTGTATTCTTAACTATTCCCATGTCCATTATTCTTCGTCGTACTTTGCTTTCTAAGGCTATTTCTACTACCTTAACCCTAGTTTTCATTTCTACGTCAATTAATGATATTAAATTTGGCATAGTATCACTCCTCGTAAATTTTTTATTAGTATTGATAATCATTATCAATTATTATATAAAAAAATATCAAATGGTTTATTTGAAAAACGCTACCATTTGATAACCATTATCATTTTACTATATTATACTAAGTTTGTAAAGACATTATTTATACTTTTTACTATAATTGCCCCTAGTTCATTTCAATTCCGCACTGACCAGCAATTTCCTTATATTTTTCCATCATATCTTTATGGTTAAAGAAAATGGGGAATTTTAAATTATAATTTCCCCAAATAGTACAGGGCAATTTTGTAAAGTAAAATGTGGAGAAAAATACCTCTCTAGTGCTTAGTCTTGTTATGAAGGGAATGGCTTCTTTGCTCAGCCTAAAAAATATTGTTTCATCTTTTATTTCACTACAATGTCTTTTTATAACTTCTTTATCTTCATCATTTAGTGACTCAAATAAATTCTTTTTATCATTTTCCTCTAATCTACTAAAATAAAAGTCCACATATGAGTTTTCTTCACCATTTAACTCAAAAAGCTTTTCCATAAATACAATAAACTTGGCCTCGGAGTTCTCTTTATTTTTACTTTCAAGCATAAAATTTTCAAATCTACTAAGGCCTTCATTGATATTATTAAATCTTATAGTTACTTTCTCTTTAAATTTTTCCTCACTAATTGGCTGGAGTAAATAATTCATAATTTCTATCCCACCTTCGTCTTTACTTTATTAGTATATCCTCCACAGGATCAACTTATCGTTATACCTAATCTTAATCTTATCGGCTCTCAATTTTTGATTTTATCCATGTCTGGAGCCTTAATAATTATCTGTCCATTTTCTATTTCCACCTTGAGTTTATTTTTACCTGTAAGTCCTAATTTTTCAAGGTATTCCTTAGGAATTTGAAGCCTACCTGCACGGTCTACCACCACAAGTTCTTCCTTATCTTCTTCCTCTTCTTGTAAAAACATATTTTCTGAGTTTTGCATTTCCTCTTTATAGGACTTTCTTATAAACTCGCTACTTGTTCTACCGTCTCTTATAGCCACAACACGATTTACCTTTTTAGAAAGTTTTAAATCATGGGTAACAATAATAATTGTAACTCCTAGGTTTTTATTTAAATCGCGGAACACATCCATAACCATACCTGAAGTTTTTGTATCCACTGCCCCTGTTGGTTCATCTGCTAATAATAACCTTGGATTATTGGCAATTGAAATTGCCATGGCAATTCTTTGTTGTTCTCCCCCTGATAGCTGGTTAAGTTTGCTGTTTTTTCTATGTACCATACCCACCATATCTAAAAGTTCTAAGGCTCTATTTCTATTGACTTTTCCCTTTAAAAACATAGGAAGTTCTACATTTTCCACGGCAGTTAAATAGGGAATAAGATTTCTGGCATTATTCTGCCACATAAAGCCTACGGTATCCTTCCTATATTGACGCATCTGTTTGTCATTAGCTTTTAATAAATCCGTGCCGTCTACTAATAGAGTACCTGCAGAGGGTCTATCTAAACCACCTAGCATGTTTAACAAGGTAGATTTACCACTACCACTACTTCCGATTATAGCCATAAATTCTCCATCTTCAACAGTTAGATCTAAGCCCTGGAGGGCTACTACTTCAATATCTCCAGTTTTATATATTTTAACAAGATTATCACATACTATCACTACAGTATGCCTCCTTTAAACACTATAATTATCTATAACTTCTCCATCTTCAAGGGTATAAACAAAATCCCCTAGTTCCATCATGTTTGGGTCATGAGTTGTCATTACTACAGTAATACCCTCTTTTTCTACAAGTTCTCTAAACACCTTCATTATTTGAATTGCCATATGTGTATCTAGTTCTGCGGTGGGTTCGTCTGCAAAAATAACCTTGGGTCTATGAATTATTGCTCGTGCTATAGCTACCCTTTGTTGCTCTCCCCCAGATAATTCACTAGGTCTGTGCTCCATTCTTTTGTGTAATCCAACCATGGACAAACATTCTATAGCTCTAGCTTTTCTTTCATTTGGTTTTATACCTAATAGTCTTAGTGGAAACTCTACATTCTCATAAGCAGACATTAATGAAATTAAGGCAAAGGACTGAAATACAAAACCCATTGAGTTTTTTCTTAGTTCATCTTGTTTTTTTTCAACTAAATTAGATATTTCTAAGTAATTAAAATATACCTTACCACTGCTTGGTCTATCTAAAGCACCTAAGGTATTAATCAAGGTGGTTTTTCCTGAACCAGAACGGCCTCTTAATATTGTTAAAGTTCTAGGTTCAATACTAATATTGATATCTTTGAGAGCATGTATAGCTTCCTTACCTGCCTTAAACTGACGATTCAAATTTTCTGTATATATTATTGGGCCCATACTAATCCTCTCCTAACTTAATAACATTACTTATCTTTATCTTTGAAAGTAAATAAATTAAAACACCTGTCCCTAATAAAATTGTAAAACCTATAAAACAATATACTTTAATTTTATCATTTGAATTAGAAACAACACTAAAGGGTGGAACTTGAGAACTCCCACTAAAGGATAATTGAAAAAATGGTACAAAAGTATTACTGGTGATAAGTCCAATTACTACGCCCATAAACATGGCCACACCTGAAGTTAATATTTGTTCCCATATAATCATAATTTTTAATTGAAGGGAAGTTAAACCCATAGCTCTAAGAACTCCAAATTGCAGTGTTCTTGATTTTAGTGACAAAACCCAATATAACACAAAGCCCATAAAACATATTAACCCACTAATCAAGAAACCCATTGTTAAGGAGCCATTAATTGCTAGTTGAAAAGGATCATTTTTCAATTTAATTATTTGTTGTTTTGAATCAGTAAGTTTTTCAGGAATTAGATTATTTGCCTTTAAACCCTCATAAACATCTTTACTAGTGGCATTTAGTTTCATTTTAAGCCATATTTTATAAGGTTCCACCCCAGAATTATTTTGCACGTAGGGTAAATTAGCCACAATTAGCATAGAATCTTTAAAACTACTTCCAGAGGTCTTTTCATTTGGGTTAAAGGAAGGCCAGTAATCAACAATACCATAGACATTAAAAATTGTTCCTTTATTGGTGTCCCACCCAAGAGTAAAATTATCCCCCACATTTATGTTACAATTTTTACTTACAGCCTTAGATATAAGACAAGCAGTTGGCTCAGTTGCCAATATATTAAGATATTCATTAATATGATGAGGCATCAACCCATTTTTATACCAAGCCACTTGCCCAAAGTCATAAGGATCAATGGCCATAAAATTAAAGCCAGTATAATTTTTGCCTTTAAAACTTATCTGTGACTTGTTATTTGAAAATACTTTTGCAGCGTGTTCTATTCCATTAATATTGGTATAAGGGGTAAAGGAGGGTTCAAAATATATTAGTTTTTCAGCCGAAGTGTTATTTGTCGTTGCTTGACCTGGTGTCGCTGGTGCAGGTGGATTTTTTGCCGTCCAAACATTTTCTAAACTTATATCTGCTCCATTATTGTACATAATTCTTTCTTCAGCATTTTGATTAATAGTTCTTGCTGAGTTAGCACTAAATATACCTACAGAAAGTGTTAGCATCAAAAATATCATTAAAAAATTATAACTTCGTGCATTCCTTCCAACTTGAATAAGCGCTGTATACATTGAGGTAGGCCAATACTTTTTACCCACAGAATATATTAGTTTAATAATCAGAGGATATATTCTTAAAAATAATAAGCCAATACCTAAGATAAACAGTACTGGAACAAGAAAAAACAGGGGATCCACACTTAAGCTAAGTGCAGAAATCCCAGTATCTTTAATTACACTTTGCCTCTGAAGAAAGTTATAATATCCATAGCCTACAATAGCAAGTAATAACATATCCACAAAAAACTTCTCCCAAAAAGGCATGTCAGCTCTTCTACCTATCTTTCTTTTGTAGTCTACAATACTATTTTTAGCTGCTCTATAAGCAGGTATTATTAAAGTTATCATAAATACGAATACTGCTATAAGTACATAAACATAGGAATTGAAATTTATACTAATAGAAATAGACTTCCGGTCTACAAATTCTAAGAATCCACTAGAGGCCCCTAATAGCTTACATAAATAATATCCGAGTATTGGTCCTAAAATAATTGCTAAGCCTCCAAGTAGTGCTCCCTCTATAAAGTAACCAAAGATTATCTGATAGGTAAAAGCTCCACGACTTGATAAAAGAGAAATTTCATTTTTCTCTCTTTCTATTGTAAGTCCAGAGATCATAAACATATAAAGACAAAGTATTACAATAACAGGGACATTCAGAGACCACATCATATTAGTAATTTGTTGCTTTTTAAAATTATAATTCCCTAAGATACTTGATGCTGGTACATCAAGATTAGTCTCTTCAGTAATACTATGAATATCTTCATCAACAGTTTGAATACCATTAACCAATTTATTAAGATTATTAATTGTTAGTCCATGGTAATCAATAGCATAAAACCAGACACCTTTTGTTATTTGAATAGGCTTCTTTTCTATAAAGTCTCCAACCATAGTTTCTTCATCTAAAATCATACTTTCTTCAAGAGAAATTGGCTTTACATATGCCCAATAAGGGTCATTTAGTTCTTTAGCATCATAGGTACCTACTGGTTTTACTTTAATATTTTCGAAACCATTTCTTCTTGGGTCACCTAAAAGGTACACTTTATTTATAGTTATATTTAATTTATTTAAAGCTAAATCAGATACAAGAACCTCGTAAATCCCATCCTTTGGTTTGCTTGGCAATCTTCCATCAATAATTTTTATATGCTTATTAAAGTCAGTAAAAGATTCTAATTTAACAAAGTTTCCTTCTTTACTGTCTCCTGCTTTAAAATTATCATGAACTAGAGTTCTTGGATCTGTTGAATAATTAGCGAACTTGGTTAATATTTGAACCCCAAGTTTTGAGCTAAGCTCATTCTTAGAATACTTATCCACCTTATTAAATACTTCAAGGCGTTTTGTATATTCCTGCTGAACCTTATCATAGTTAAACATAGATTTGTCCATTTTACCTATTCCCTTTATAACTTCATCTATATCATTGTTTTTGGCGTTATAGAAAGCTGTTATAGAACCTGGGAACTTATTTTCACTAATCTGAAAATCTTCCATATCTTTAATTAAAAGTCTTTGAAGAGCTCCATCTGTATACATTGGTATTGAGCTTAAAAGAGCCGCCGAAATTAATAATCCCACCGCAAGGAAAAAGATAAATACTCTATTTTTCATCATTTTTCTAAGAATCATTCTTAAAAGTACCATAATCTATCCCTTCCTAATTCAAAATTATTTGTTGTCCTTCATTTAACCCTGAAATTATTTCAACCTCTGTTGCTGTTTTAATACCAGTTTGAACTTGTAACTCCTTTTTACTTGTACCATCCCAAACTTCAACAGTACTACTGTTTGAAAAAGTTCTCAGCCCTTCAATAGGAATTACCAATGCGCTAGTTTTTGTTTCCAGTGCAATTTCAATATTAGCATTATCTCCAATTTTTGATCCTGTGGGTACATTATTTAGCTTTATATTTATTCCTTTTTTCAAAGTTTCATCTTTTGTCAATTGTGAACTTGAAGGAGTGGCAATTACAGTACCCTCTAAACTCTGATCATTTACAGTAACCTTTGCCTTCATTCCCAGTTTAATACTTTCCATGTCTTTACCTTCACTATATACCATTAACTTTTTCTGATCCCCTACTGTAACTATGATTTTATAGGTATCAACAGTCTCCCCATCCTTTAAATTTTCCACAAAAACAACTTGTCCTCCAATGGGAGAAGTTAAACGTGCTGACTGTTGCTGACTTTTTAAATCCGCCAGTTTTGTCTGGTCAATTAACAATCTTAGTCTAGATTTTTCAATATCCCCAGCACTGATACCAGCTTTAGTAGTAAGCTCGGTATAATCTATTTCATCCATTTTAACATTATATTCTTGAATCTTTATTTGTGTATCTATATTTCCAACTTCAGTGTCCACTAATAGGTCACCTTTTTTTACTAAATCCCCTACTTTTACATTAATATGCTTAATTCTTTTAGGGCTGTCCTTAAAATAAACTGAACTCTGAGATTCCGATACTAAAGTTCCACTAGAAGTAAATTTTTTCTCAATGGGTTTCTTTACTACCTTATATTGCTTGTACTCCTGCTTTTTAGGTGGTACCAGTGGTGGTGCCAGAGCTTCTTCTTCCTTAGGAAAAAGTCCACAACCAGAAAGTTGGGACATTATTAGTGCAATAAGGGACACAGTGGTAATCACTCTTTTAAACTTATTTTTTTTCATTTCATAAACCCCCAGTAAAATTATGTGTTGAAAGTGTAGCTTGCTTCATATGCCTTATTTAATTGAATTAAGACCTAAAACCGCGAAACATAACAAAAATATAATACCTAGTACTACTGGTCCAATTATATTTTTCCCTATGATCCCTACTAGAATATTCAGAGTAATAAGTGCTAGTTTATATATAGACATTATGAGATTAAATTTAAAAAAGGTTGGTGAGATAACGTTTGCACAAAATAGCGTGACATCGAAGTAATTGTGCTCAATTCCTTTATCTGCTAATCCTATATTTTATTAACATTATATACCTTTGAAAACCTAAATTGCAATTTCAATTATATTGAGGTTCACCAGCAACTAACTTCAGTAAATTTATTAAAGAATCTGTCTTACCAATATATATAATGAAAATTTTATCCTTTTGAAAATAGTTAGGAGTACTGTTCCAATTAATTGCACTATTAGCAATGTTCTTTAATTCCTTTTGTGCTGTATTACTATCAGTACATTCATATACTTGAACTGTTTCTTCATTAACTGTAATAAAATTCTTTGAATAATTTAAATGCGGCTGTATTTTCTCTCGTTCTTTGATATTGATATCAGCACCGTTTTCCCTAAGTATTTCTAAGACTTGGTCTAAATTATCTAAATCTTTCTCAGTATTCTTTGATCCTTTTGTTGCGCAGCTACTTAATATTAATATTAATATTAATAGAAGGATAATGTTTTTAAATGTAGATGTTTTCTTGTTTTTCATAAAATACCTCCATATTTACCACATATCTAATCCAGAGTCCATAATATACTATAATACTAATTACCATCAAAACAGTCCAGATATTAATTACTATATCCTGATAATTGCTAACCGAATTGAAGAAAACCCCATATAATTACTCCTTTTCATAACCAGTGTACACCTATTGATTTTACTTAATTTGTTTGGCTCTACAAATTAACTTGTTATATAAATAAACATCATTAGCATCAAAATAATCTTCAGTAAACCTATCCAAAGAAAACCAATTTACATCGCTATTTTCATCTTCCTTTACTATGAGTTTTTCTTCTTCACTTGCAATAAGAACATATGCTATAGAAAGGTGTAAGTGTGCACTAACATACTTATTCCTTTTCATATGCCCATATACAGGAAGAACTTCAATAGAGACGATATTTTTTGTAAGAGCCTTCACAACATTTATACCAGTTTCTTCTTTTGCTTCTTTAATTGCAACCTGTAAAAAATCTGGATCTCCATCAACATGCCCACCAGTCCAAGCCCAGGTGTTTCTAATATTGTGGTGAACCATTAGCACTTTATCCAATTTTTTGTTCATTATAAATCCTGAACTTGTTATATGGGCAAATTCATTTTCTCTTAACAAAACGTTATGTGGAAATTTCTCTATAAAATTAATAATTACCTTTTTATCTTGGCTTTCTTGTTCGTTTCCAGGAACAAACTCAATAATCTCTTTTATATAATCCATGGATGCGCCCTCCTAGTATATTTCTTATAAATTTCTTATGACAACAACCCCGTCCCCATGGTTATTTTAATTCTTTGTAAAAAGCTCGTATATAAATTTAATATCCTCTGTATGTCTTAATTTATTGAGTACTTCTTCATTTGCCTCACCAATGGCCATTGCAATATTACCAAGTATGCCTAGGTGTTTATCACCAACACCGGCAATTCCAACTACTATATACGCTAATTCTTCACCAAATAATACTCCCTCTGGATATTGAAGAACTATCATACCTGAATTAATTATTTTCTCCTTTGCAGCCCCAACTCCATGAGGAATGGCTACGCCTTGACCTACGTAAGTTGAAAGATCATTTTCTCTATCTATCATAGCTTCGATATACCCTTCCTCTACATATCCTCCATCTACAAGAAGACGTCCTGCAGTTCTTATTGCTTCATATTTATCTGCTGCTTTTAAGTTAAGTTTGATATTTTTCTTTCTTAATACAGAATTTGTATCTTCCTCTTCAACCTCTAATCCAGCTGTCAACCCAAGTATTTCAAGCAATTTTTCAAAGGCATCATTATTAATAAAATCCCTGACTGATATATAGTCTGCCTTTGGTGCACAAGCTTTTGCTCTTCCTGCTAAACTCTCATGAGTGATTACAACCTCAGCATTATAAGGCAAGTCATCTACAGGGCAATTTGTTACTTCAATATTTATCCCATTTTTTCTCAATTTATTTCTTAAGGTAGTTGCTCCCATCGCACTAGAACCCACACCTGCATCACAAGCGAAGATTACTTTTTTAATATTCCTTCTAGAGGTGTTGCCTTGTAAATCCACATTCCAATCAAAAGCATTTACCTTCCCCTTTAATTCCTTCGCTTTTTCTATAGCATCAACTAATTTTGTTACATCTGATTTATCGTTAGATTTTTTAATAAAGAAGGCTGCAACTATGAAGGATACAGCTGTTGCTACTAGCACTCCAGTAAGTACTGGGATTAATCCACCCTTTGGAGACATTGCCATTAATGCAAGTATACTTCCTACTCCGGGTGCTGCTACTAATCCGGCTCCTAATATAGTAAATGTAAATACTCCACTGACTCCCCCTGCTATTACTGCAAGTATTAATATAGGATTCATTAATACATATGGGAAGTATATTTCATGTATTCCACCTAAGAAATGTATTATAATTGCTCCTGGTGCTGATTCTTTTCCCGCTCCCTTTGCAAATGCCCAGTATGCTAATAATATTCCTAGTCCTGGCCCTGGATTTGTTTCTAATAAAAACATTACTGACTTTCCTGCTTCTACTGCTTGTGATAAACCTAGTGGTCCTAATATTCCGTGGTTAATAGTATTATTAAGAAAAAGTATTTTTGCAGGTTCTATAACCAAGGATACAAGCGGTAATAATCCAGCATTCATTATTGCCTGTAGCCCACCCTTTAACACAGCTGTTATTGCTGCAATTATTGGTCCTATTCCTAAAAGACCAGTAATGGCAATACCTGCACCAATAATACCAGCAGAGAAATTGTTAACTAACATTTCAAAACCTGCTGGAATCTTGCCCTCTACAAGTTCATCAAATTTCTTAATTAAATAGCCTCCTAATGGTCCCATGATCATTGCACCCATGAACATATGAATGTCAGGATAACCTACTATTATACCTATTGTTGCTATAGTTCCTAAAACGCCTCCTCTTACTCCTCCCACACTCTTACCACCGGTATAACCAATAAGTAATGGCAGAACATAATGTACAATTGGGTGAACTAAGGTAGCAATTTTTGCGTTTGGCATCCATCCTGCTGGTATAAAGATTGCCGTTATAAGTCCCCAGGCTATAAAGGCTCCGATATTTGGCATTACCATTCCACTCAAAAATCTTCCGAATTTTTGAACCTTATCCTGTGCTAATAGTTTTGTATTTAGTTCTGTTTTATTAACCTCCATTTTATCCAACATCTCCATCAGTTCTTATATTCTTCGCATTACAGAATTCCTCCAATATATTGCATAACTGTACATACACATGTTCAAACTTTTCTTCTCTTAACTCTTTAAGGAAATTATTCCTCTCTATAATTGCCCTACTTATATAACTCATAACTTCCATATATTCTTTGTCGTACACATCGGAAAGAAGCATAATTACAGCCATATCAATCACTTCTTCTTCTCCGTTGTTGTTCTTACATTTTAGCCCTTCTTTAATTCTGATTATCCCAAAGGCAAAGGCTTTTATAGCTACACTTCCGTGGACTAGTATAAACTTTTTACCAGATATAATTGTTGCCCCTCTTTTCTCTCTTTCTGATAAAGCTTCAAAAATTATTTGTTGCTCATTAAGAGAGTTAGTTGTTACCTTAGACGCCTCATCAATAATTTCATTTATAGATTCAAACTTATAACAATCTTTCAAGAAAAAATTATCAAGAATCTTCCCGGTAGCATCTAAATAACACTTAAGTTTAGAAACTTTCTCTCTAAAGTTAATCCTTTCATCTTTACTTATAATATTTTTTTTATTAACATCTTTATAATTTTTTATAAACTTATTGAGTTTATCTATATCTTCTTTGAAAAGTAATGGATTAACAACAACAACTGGAATTCCAATATCCTCGATGGTCATTGTGGAAATAATAAAGTCAATCCCCTTTTCATTCAAAACTTTCTCATCAATATGAATTATTGAAATAATATCAACAACCTCAATATTGTCATATTCCTTTTCAATTCTAGTCGCTAGTAGTCCAGATGTTCCTATGCCAGTGGCACAAGCAACTACAATTCTATATACTTTTTTCACTGCTACTACCTTTTTCTCCAAAACTGATCCAAGATGCATAGCAATGTATGCTATCTCTGATTCAGGCACTTCCATTCCTAAATACTTTTCAAGCCCATGTACACTTTTTTTACCTATCCTCATCAAGTGAGAATAATGTTCTTTTATTTCTTCTAAAAGTGGGTTTCTGATATCCATTCCTAACTTCATTCTATTAATTGCAGGACCAATATGATTTACTAAACCAGCTAGTAATCTCTCGTCATGTTGTAGAAAGGATCCAGTTTCCTCTTCAGCAACTTTAATAATCTGCTGGGACAGCTTTACTAACTCAAAATTTCCTACAATGTTACTCTTACGACCGCTGCCAAAATTTTTAGTTCCTTTTATATACATAGTAATATATCCGATTTCATCCCTTGGAATGTTTACATCAAATATTTTGCCCAAGTCCACAGCAAGTTCTTCTGCAATGCCATACTCAGGATATTTCTTTAAATCCTCCAAGAAGTCTTTATCCATTAAAATTTTTTCATCTTTCCTTATTCTTTCAATGGCTAACGCAAGATGAACAATAAATCCTATATAGGCATTGTCTGCAAATTTACACCCTATTTTTTTCTCTAGCTCATAAATTAATTTCTCTAGTTTAGAGATTGTATTCTTATCTATTAAATAGAGTAATCTGCTATTTGTTCTATGTTCCTTGCTTTCGTAACTTTTTGCTTTATCCGTAAGCACTCCATTAATAAAACTTAATAATTCACCTTCATTTATATTTTCATAAATAATATTAATTATTGCTTTTCTGATTAATTTCTCTTCCCCCTCAACATAAATGCCAATTCCGGGTTTTCTTGTTAACTTAAGTTTATTATTTATAAGCCACTCTTCTACCTTATCCAAATCATTACCTATAGTAGCTTCAGTTACATTTAACATACTAGAAAAATTATATAACTTAACGGGTTCCTGGTTTTTTAATAATTCTATAATTATTATTTTCTGTCGTTCTTCAGCAGAATAAATATTCTTTCCCTTTTCCGCCTTAAGCATATCAGCTATAAATCCACGATCCTCTTCATCACCATGAATTCTGATTCCAAAGTGTGTTTTTTTATCAAGTGCAAGACCATAATACTCAAGCCACTTTTCAATTTCATCCAGCTCTCTAAGAACTGTCCTACCACTAACATCTAAATGTTTAGCTATGCTTGAAATTGTTATATAGTCTCCTGAGCTGCAGATATCCTGCAATATGCTTTTTTGGCGTAAGGTAATTTGAATATTTTTCATTTTCATCACCTTTCATTTTTAAATAATTTTTTAATATGGTAGTAGAACAGTGCACTAGAAGTTTCACTGCTCTACTATTAATATGAGTTTATTTAAATCTATTTACTAGAGCATCATACTGCGGAGCATTCATAAAGTTTGTTATTGAAATATGCTCTGCTTTGGGAGCCTTTGCTCTTGCTCTATCTGTAAGACTTTCATGAGTAATAACTATCTCAGCATTTGCTGGCACCTCATCTACTGGACAGTGTACTACATCAATATCTAAACCTGCCTTTTTAAACTTGTTTTTTAAGGTTGTAGCCCCCATAGCACTAGACCCCATACCAGCATCACAGGCAAATATTACTGCGCTTATGTTTAATTTTTTTAGAGCTTTTCCCTTTAATTCGGTCATTTTCCCCTTAGCATTATCTAATTCAGTCTCATCTGATTTATCACCAGATATCTTAATAAAGAAGGCTGCAACTACGAAAGATACAACAGTTGCCACTAGAACTCCAGCTAGTACAGGTAATAATCCACCCCTTGGAGACATTGCCATTATTGAAAGTATACTTCCTACTCCAGGTGCTGCTACTAATCCTGCTCCTAATACTGAGAAGGTAAACACTCCACTTACTCCGCCTGCTATTACTGCAAGGATTAATATAGGGTTCATTAGCACAAATGGGAAATATATTTCATGAATTCCTCCAAAGAAATGTATTATGATCGCTCCAGGTGCTGATTCTTTTGCTGCTCCCTTTGCAAATAACCAGTAGGCTAATAATATACCAAGTCCTGGTCCTGGATTTGTTTCTAATAAAAACATTATGGATTTTCCTGTTTCTACTGTTTGTGATAAACCTAGGGGTCCTAGTATTCCGTGATTAATAGTATTATTAAGAAAGAGTATTTTTGCTGGTTCTATAACTAAGGATACAAGTGGTAATAATCCAGCATTCATTATTGCCTGTAATCCACCCTTTAACAAAGCTGTTATGGTTGCAATTATTGGTCCTATTCCTAAGAGACCAGCAATGGCAATACCTGCACCAATAATACCTGCTGAGAAATTGTTAATTAACATTTCAAAACCAGCTGGAATACTGTCTTCTATAAGTTCATCAAACTTCTTAATTAAATATCCTCCTAAAGGACCCATGATCATTGCACCCAGGAACATATGAATGTCTGGATAACCTACTATTATACCTATAGTTGCTATAGCTCCTAAAACTCCGCCTCTCACTCCGCCCACATTCTTACCGCCGGTATAACCAATAAGTAATGGTAGAACATAATGTACAAATGGGCCAACTAAGGTAGCAATTTTTGCATTTGGCATCCACCCTGCGGGTATAAAGATTGCCGTTATAAGACCCCATGCAATAAATGCTCCTATATTTGGCATTACCATACCACTTAAAAATCTTCCGAATTTCTGAACCATTTCATGTGTTGATCTATTTGTCTTTGAATTAGACATAATATTTCCCCCCATAATCATATTCCCTCATTAATAATCTCTGGCCAGAAATCCTTTACATCAGGTTAATTCTATAATATTACATGTGATGGTTTCATTCAACTTGAAGATACTCATTACAAGTCTATAATCATTGATGACATATTTTCCCTCATTTAGTCTATAATCATTGATGACATATTTTCCTGCATGGATAATATTCTATAAAAACCCACATTCAATATGAATATTTTTTCCCTCATCCAATGTAATATCTTTATCATAGCGAACAAAATATATATTACTTTTAAACTTTATACTTCTTAGTTTTTTATATACCTGATTATTAGGGTCCTTGTTATTAATACCAATTACAAACATTTTATAGTTTTCCTTTATTACCTCTGAAATTTTACTCAAAAAACAATTATAATAATCTGGATTATGGTCCTTGGAAAAAAATAATGATAATATAGGGAAATCCATTATTTCATTTTCCTTAGGAATTGCTATGTAGCCTAATTTTTCAGTAATTCTTGAAAACTTACTTAGAATCTTCAGGAAGCCTGTATACTTTGTTACAATATACTGTTTGTAACCAGTCTGGTTCCACAAGGCACCAAAGGCTAGAATTTCACCCTCATCCTCTAAGATAAAACAATCCTTCAGTAAAAGATCAGTAAATTGTTTTTCTAAATCCTCCACAACAGGAGCAAAATTATATTTACTCCCTTCTTTATTAAGAAAAGCATATACCCTTTCTAAATCTACTTCCTCAATACATCTAAAATTGTATTTTGAATTCATTGGCTTCTTTTCCTTATTAAATACCTTTGGATTAATAATATAAGTTGTATACTCATCCACAGGGAAAAGTTGCGGGAAGTTTTTTCTCTTCTTTGTAAAAATTTCAATTGAACTATCATTAGAAGTTAGAAATGAACAATAATACATATCATAATTGCTTGCCTTTACAAAGTCCGAAAGATCTTTCCAGTTAAAAAAACCTTCATAATCTTCTCTCTTCCTAACTCCGCCTACATAGCCTATGGTTGTTTTTTTTCCATTAATATAATAATCCTTCCCTATACAAGTAGTTTGCATAGCAATTTTCCCATTCTTATCTTTTATTAATCCAATATTTACCCTATCGCTTTCCCTCAAGTAAGACTCATATGCATTAGGTCTTCTAGTATAAATAAGTTGAAAGTTACCCTTTGTAGATTTTGCTTCAATTATTTTTAGCATTTCTTCTCCATCCATAGTTGTGGCAGAGATTACCTTATTATTCATTATTTTTTCCTTTCATCAAGGTTTTCACCAATTGGGATTCCTGCTCGCTTGTCCACTTCGAAATGAAACAAAATATTCATCTGCCAAAAAATTAAATTAATTAAAGGGTTTTTTGTCCTTTTAAAAAGTGTAATTCCCCTTTTAAAAATTGATCCAAAGGTAAAAAATTTAGTCTTATACAATTTGCACAATCTTTTTAATTCCTGATCAGAAATCAACTTTGGCTTAAAGGATATGGTTCCAAAGGTATAGCCTTCTGAAAGCCACCATCTTTCATTATGCAATCTGCCCTCTCTTTTAAATCTTTCATAGGTTTCTGTGTTTGGAAATGCAAGGAGATGATTAAAGGCTGTTATATAAAATTGGTGTTTTTTACAAAACTCCAAATTACTTCTAAAGCTTTCTTCATTATCAAAGTCAAAGCCAAATACAAAACTTGCATAAATACTTATTCCATTTTTATGGATTCTTTCAACTAGTTCATCACGTTCCCCTAACTTAGTGGTCCAGGTTTTGTTCATTTGTTCTAAGTTTTTGGGATCTATTGATTCAAAGCCAATTAAAATCATCTCACAGCCACTTTTTTTCATTAGCCTTAACACTTCTTCATCCCGAGCGATATCTAGGGTGACCTGGGTAACCCAGGTGATATTAAGTTTTGCTACCTCAATGAAAAGTTGTTTTGCAAATTCTTTATCAGAAAAAATACTGTCATCCACAAAGAAAAAAACTTTATTTTTACTTTGTTTTATTTCTTCAATAATATGCTCTATTTTCCTATGTTTATAATTTCCCTTATAGTAGGCATTTATAGCGCAAAATTCACATTTGTGACCGCAACCTCTACCAATTTCAATTAAGGATATAGGTAGATATTTTTTCACCTTGTCTTTATAAATACTAGGATCTGCTAGTCCATAATCTAAACAGGTATTTCCTTCATAGATATCCCTATAATTTTTATTTTCGATATCCTCTAATACTTGTTCCCATACCTCTTCCGCATTACCCTTAATCACAATATCTGCATACTCTAATACTTCCTCTGGCATTAAAGTAGCATGATATCCCCCCATAATAATAAGTTTTCCCTTTTCTTTATATCTACGGGCAATTTCATAAGCTCTTTTAGCAGTATAGGTTTCAACTGTAATTGCAACTACATCAGTGTCTTCATCAAAATCAATATTCTCAACTCTATCATCGAAAAATACCCTATCATATTTTTTCGGTGTAAGTTTATTTAATACTGCAATTGTAAGAGGCTCCATAAGCCAGGATTTTAAATATCTTTCATTGCTTTTTTTACCTATGGCAGGTAATATAAATGTTATTTTCATTTTAGTTTGCCTCCTTATATTCACCGGTTCCTACAAATTTAAAACCCACATTTAAAGTGAATATCAAAAACTTTTTATATAAATTTGCATTTTGCATATTTCTTGCTCTTCTAAATATATTCCCTATTCTAAAACTTTCTTTCCATACATATTTATAGATTTCTTCTAGTTTTTCCTTTGACATATTTTTAGGTGTAAAGACTACCTCATTTTGATTGTATTTACTCCAATCTTTTGTAAGTATTCTACCCTCCGCTTCAAGCCTATTAAATAGAGATGAATTAGGTCCTGGAGTTAAGATGAAATATCTTACAAAGTTAAGATTTAGATATTCTACCTGTTTAGGTAAGGACATTAATTCCTCTTCTGTATCTGTATCAAAGCCTAAAACAAAGCAACAGTTAACACTAATACCGTGTTTTTGCATTATTGAAATAGCTTCCTTACACTTATTTGGATCTACAAACTTTTTATTTACACTATCTAGGGATTGTTTATTCATAGACTCTATTCCTACTAACAGACCTATACAGCCACTCTTTTCGGCTAATGCCATTATCTCTTCATCAAAGGCGCTATTTATAGTAGCTGCCCCCATCCATTTTACTTTTAACTTTGCTATCTCAGTCATCAAATTAATTGCATACTGCCTGTTGCCAAAAAAGTTAGGATCAAAAAAGATAAATAGCTTTTTCTTTAAGCTTTTCATTTCTTCGATTACATCATTAATACATCTTGGCACCTGATTTGACATTCTACTAATAGCACAAAATTCGCAATTATTTGAACAACCTTTATTTGCAATTATTGTAGGTACCCCTGAATACTTATGTTTTTTTAAAACAGTTCTATCTGGTCTTTTTCTATCACTCTCTTTTACATCAGGGTAATTATAAATTCCCTTTGGTTCCTTATTTAAATAATCCTTTAAGAAAATTGGAATTGATACTTCAGCTTCTCCAATAATTATTGTATCCCCATGCTCTTTTGCTTCTTCAGGCATGAAAGTAGTATGATAACCACCAAATACTATGTATGAGCCCCTTGTCTTAAATTCCTTTGCTATTTTGTAAGCCCTCAAACTAGAGGAAGTTATAAATGCAATCATCACTATATCATAATGATTTTTATAATATTTCTCTACATTTTCTATCATCTCATCACAAGCGACCACTTCAATATTCATATCCTTTGGTATAATGCCAGCAAGGGTTGGCAAGGTTAATGGTGCATAGGCATTAAGCTTTGAAAATATATCTCTATAACTTTTATAACCTTTTTCCCAGGGCATCACCAACAGAATTTTCATTACTTTTTCACATCCTTAAACCCAAATTCCATGCCTTGCTTTCTAAAAACTTCTTTTTTAAATACTGGATTATAAACACAGTAGGTGGCAAATCTATAGGGGCTTCTCATATTAGTTTTTAAATCGAAAGCCCTGTATATAATTGATTTCATAGAATTGTAATTTTTTCTGCACCAAAAGGAAACTTCTGTTAGTTCATCTGCTGTCATATTCTTGGGGAGAAAGGAAGCATAGTTAAATCTATATTCCGGATGTAGCCACCACTTTTCATCATATAATAGCCTTCCTTCCTCTTTTAATTGATTATATAAAGGAGTACCTGGATAAGGCATTAAAATATTATAAGCTGCAAAGGTAAACTTATTTTCCAAGGCAAATTTGTAGGTTTCTTTAATACTAGTCAAGGTATCGTTGTCATGTCCTACAGTAAAGGCTGCCCAGGTTTGTAAGCCCCAATTTCTAAGTTCTTTAATGGCTTCTCTATAATCGTTTTCCACATAGGTTTTATTGACACCTTTTTTCATCAAAGTTATATTTTCTATTTTTATAGATTCAAAGCCTATAACATGTCCTAAGCATCCGCTCTTCATCATTAGCTCCATTAATTCTTTGTCCTCTAACATATCAATACTTGCTTGGCTCACCCATTTTACCTTTAGTGGTATTAACGCCCTAAATAACTCTTTTGCTTTTTCCTTGTCACCAACTATATTGTCATCCACAAAAAATAATATTTTCCGCTTTTGATCTTTAATTTCTTTAATTACTTCATCAACATTTCTACAATAATGGTGTTTGTTAAAGTAAACACTTGAGGCACAATAATGGCAGCTAAACCTACAGCCTCTGCTAAATTGTAAAAGCGTAATAGGTAAATATGCTTTTCCTTCAAAAATATCTCTTCTAGTGATAATTCCATCCTGAGGAACTAAAACAGGATTACAGACATACTCTTCTTTTAAGTAACCTTTTCTCAAATCTTCAATCATCTCGGCCCATTTATCTTCTGCATCGCCTATCATTATGCTGTCACAGTGTTCTTTTACTTCTTCAGGTATTAATTTAACATGCATACCACCCATTAATACCTTTACCCCTCTTTTCCTATACTCTTCACTAATCTCATAGGCTCTCCTAGCGGTAAAGGTTTCAACTGTTATTCCTACTAGATCTGTTGGTTCATCAAAGGGTATTTGTTCCATTCTATCATCATACATTACCAACTCAATATCCCTTGGGGTAAGTGCAGCAAGTACCCCTAATTGTAAGGGTTCCATTCTACTTTCATCCACATACATACTATGTTCTCTTCTACCTATATTGGGTTTAATTAATGTGATCTTCATTTACAGTTCCCCCCAGCCTTTTCCCTTGTTTTGCTTTAATCTCAAATCGAGAAATTAAATTTGTTATTAAAAAGATAGTAACATTTTCAAAATTTCTTCCATTGGCTTTAAAGTTTAACAATCTCTTAAAGATATTTTTATAAGTATTAAAGGTAAATCTGGCATTTTTACAACTCTCCATGAGTTCCTGTTCAGTCATTCCCTTTGGCGTTAACATTGCATCTCCGTACCTATATTCAGGATTTAGCCACCACTTTTTATAGATTAATCCCTTTTCCTTATCTAATCTCTCATACAACTTAGTCCCTGGCATAGGCATAAGTGGGTTAAAATTAGCTATGGCAAATTTATTATCTATGGCAAAATCAACTAGTTTTTTTGTACTTAAGGCAGTATCATAATCGTAACCTACCACAAAGGTTCCATAAATCATAATACCTGCTTCATAAATATTATGGATTACTTTTTCATAATCACTATATTTTATATTTGCACCCTTGCCCATCTGTTTTAAGTTTTCAACATTTAAGGATTCAAAACCGATTATAACTAACAAACATCCGCTTTTTTTCATTAGCCTTAGTAATTCTTTATTTTGAGCAATATCAATACTGATTTGACAAAACCATTTTTTCTTAAGAGGAACTAAGGCCTCAAATAATTTCTTTGCTGCTACCTCATTTGAAAACAAATTATCATCTATAAAAAACACATGTTTTTCTTTCATATTTTTTAGTTCATCTATAATTGTTTCTATGGGTTTGCATCTAATTCCATCCTTATAAAAGGCATGTATTGAGCAGAAATTGCAATTAAATTTACAGCCCCTGCTAAATTGGAGTAGGCCTATCTTATTGTACTTTTTCCCCTTAAAAACAGAATAATCGTATTTTATTTTAGATAAATCAAAATCATTTCCACTAATATATTTTTTCTGTAAATTATTATTTTTTAAATCCTTGATAACTGTTGTCCAAGTATCCTCTGCTTCCCCTATAATTACCGAATCTGCATACTTTAGGCTTTCCTCTGGTAGCATAGTTGGGTGGAAGCCCCCCATGATAATTGTTTTATTTTCCTTTTTATATTTTACGGCAAGATTATATGCTCTTTTAGCAGAAAAAGTTTCAACGGTCATGGCTATTACATCCACATCTAATTTTGTGGGTATACTTTCTATTCTCTCATCATAAAAAACTATATCTACATCTTCAGGGGTTAATGGCTTTATAATTGAAAATACTAAGGGCATCATTGCATCCTTTGCTATTTCCCCAAACATACTTGGTTTAATAAATGCTATCTTCATTGTGGTATATCGCTATTATCTGCCATTATATCTTTATCATAAGCTTCAAAGGCCTTTGCATATTTTCTGTATCCAATGTTGGCGCCAAAATATATGGAATATAAAATATTGATTTTCCAAAGGTTCCTTAGATCAATACGTTTAAGTATATTCTTTATAGAATAAGTTTCCTTCCAAGCCCAGGAAATGCCTTCTTGAAGTTCTTCCTTTGTCATATGGTTTGGGTTGTAAACAACATGTTCCACATCATACATAGCCCAATCTTTTTCAACAATCCTTTTTTGCGCCTCTAATTCTTTGTAAAAAGGAGTACTTGGAAAGGGTGTTATAATTGCAAACCGTGGTAGATCTATTTTTGCTTCATTACACAAATCAACGGTTCTTTTAAATACATCTTTTTTATCTTCATCACTACCAAAGGCAAAACATCCCATTGCCATAATTCCATGGCGGTGTAATTTATTCATTAGTTCTTTATATTGATTAACCTTGTTTACTCCCTTATTAATATTTTTTTGTGTTTCTTGATTAACTGATTCAAATCCAAGCAATATACCTTTGCAACCACTCTTTTGAAAAACATCTAATAATTCTTCATCTTCTCCTATTACTGTGGTGGTAAGTCCAAACCACCATTTCTTTAAGGGAATCATTGCTGTAAATAATTCCTTAGCAAAGGTGACATCCGAAATCAAATTAACATCTGGAAATATTACTAACTTTCCTTTTAAAGTTTTTATCTCTTCAATAATGTCCTCTACGGTTCTCTTATACACCTTAGTTCCAAAGGCTACAGGGTAGGCACAAAAGGTACAGGTATGATGACAACCTCGGATTGCCTCAACGGTATTTAAGGTTATGTATTTCTTTTTATTTAGTAAGTCTTTTCTTGGCATAGGTCTATTTTCGATATGAGTACATTTATCCTGATAGTAAATCCTTTGCATTTTATTTTCATTAAAGTCCCTTAAGGCCTTTGGAAAATTATCTTCGCCAAGACCCACAATAACACTATCCGCATGTTCCATAGCTTCCTCAGGCATTAGTGAAGGATGAACTCCACCCAAAATTACTTTTATACCTTTTTTTCTAAAATAATCAGCAAATTTATAACATCTTGAGGCAGTCCCAGTTATACAGGTAATTCCTATAATATCCACATCTAAGTCAAGTGGAATTGCTTCCGCCGTCTCATCATAGATTTTCACCTCCGCATGAAACTCTTCAGGAACTAATGCCGCAAGTAAGGCTAGAGTGATGGGTGCATAGTGTAAATTCTTATGGAACATTCCATTATATCTATGCATTGCTCCTGCTGGAGCTAATAAAGCTATTTTCATTTTATTTCAGTCCTTTCTAAATTAAATCAGTCCAGGTAATGTCCTGTAAAAACCTTATCCCATCCACCCTTTAAGGATAGAATTATTGGTTTTACATCTCCCATTCTTTGTCCTCTTTTAATACATTCATCTATATACTCTTTTTCTGGATTTCCCTGTAATAAAAATATTCTTAGTTTTTTAAGTTGTCCAAGTTTCCTGCAATAATCATAATGAAAATTCCTTCTAAATAGTTCATCTATTTCTGGCAATTCTTCTTTAGTCTTTAGGTATAATACATATCTATCTTCTTCTGGGGCAATCATAAAAAAATCCTTTTTTATATTCAAATCTTCTATCATGTTTTTAATAAAGTCTTCATTCAATTTTTCACCAAAAAGGTCAGATACCTTGTCCCTTCTGCCAGTAAAAATAATTCTTGGGGTTTCCTTGGAAAAACCACAAACTTCTATAACATCCTTAATTTTATATCTATATAACCCTCCACTTGTGGTTAAGACAACTTCATATCTCTGATTTTCTTTCAGCTCTTCAGCTAAATATACTTCTCCATCCTTCAAAGAAATGAATTCAAAAAAATGCGAATTATAACTTAATCTAGAGCCTTTTTCCTTAGTAAAGGAAAAGGAAACAAACCCTTCTGTTGCAAGAAGACCTTTAGACTGAATGATAACCCCGTTAAAAACTTCTTGTAATCTTTCTCCATAGACCTTAGCGTTCCCATCCATCCAACAACTAATAACCTTTAAGTTAGGCCAAATTTTTGTGTATTCTTTTGCTTTTATATATTGAAATATTTCTTCTCTTCTACTCTTTTTAAGTGACAAAAGTAGATTTTCACTATTTCCATCTAAATATTCCAGTAATAGAAGGAAAAAGGTTGGATTCCATATTGATATAAGTGTTAGATTTTTACACTTTAATAGAGCCTGCATTGTTTTAAACTGAAAGCTTTCTATATCACTTTCTTTTGCAATATCCTTTGGAGTTACAAAAATTTTATTCATTAACAGCTTTTCTATCTTTCCAAAATATTCACTATCCTCTTCAAATCCAATGGGTATCCCGCCTTCTGTATATTCCTTTTCAGTTTCTATGGGAGTAACCGACCAATAACTTTTCCCCCATTTTACCCTAGGGATACTTGTATATAGATTATAGACCCAAGGTTTTATTCCACATTGAAATTCTCTCTTTAAGGAGTCAGTATAAGGAATTAGTTTACTACTTGATACTGAGCCACTAGTTTTTTCTAATAATAATACATCTTCACTTGTTAATATATTTTTTTTACCCTTTTTTATTTCTTCAATGTACGGTAAGTAATCCTCATAGTCTGTAAAGGGTACCTTTTCTTGAAACTCTTCAACAGTTTTAATATCCTTAAATCCATATTTCAAGCCATAGTCCGTTTCACTATTATCTTTAATAATTTTAAATAACTTTTCTTTTTGAACTTCTCCAATGCTCTCATTATTAATATATTTCCTATATTCCCTTCTGTATAAGGCACAGCATAGGGAGTTAACTAAATAACAATATAATTTTTCTATCATAGAATTACCGCCCATAAAAAAGTCGTTTTACAGTTGGTTTTAAGTTATCCTTTTGGATCTTTGCTAAACATACTAAATCATTGCCCTTTAAATAGGCTGGGTTAATTTCCACGAAAAATTTTATGTCCTTATCTTTTAGTTTTTTATCATCGATATCTGCTACACCCTTTTTTAGCTTGTCCTTTACATGCTTATATTTTATTACCCCTGAGGCTTCATCAAAGTCCTCAGAATATGCGGTCTTGCCAAAAGCATTAATAATATCTTTAATATATTTAGGTGTTTCCTCTCTATAGTTAGGATAGGATTTCTTAAAAAATGTTGGTAACATCTTATAGGTCTTGTATCCTTTAGAAATTAAAAACCAATAAAACTCCTCATATTTCTCTGCATAATCAAAGAAAAATTTAGCAAATACCTTATGTAATTCAAAACTTCCCCAATAATCCTTATGTATGATAGTATCTCCTGAGAAAACACCATGTATTTTCTTATCCTTTACACACACTTCTATAATTTTTTGTGTTGAAAAGCCTTTTATAAATTTAAGATTGTCTCTTAATACAATGCAATAGTCCTTTTCTTTTAAGTCATTTCCAAAATCCTCAAAGGTCATATTGTCATAGAATTCATCCATTAATTTATACATTACATCTATATCTTCATTGCTTAATTCTTTTATTTCTAAAATTTCTCCAGTTAAATTAATCATATTCTCTAATTTCCTCCTTTGTTTAAGGGTACTTCATTAAATTGTACCATAAATGGGTAACTATAGAAATACAGGAAGTTACATTGTTTTCATATTGTAATTTACTATAAAAAATATTTAATGAACTAAGGAAGTCATTTCTTCCCCTTAGAGATGACTTCCTTAGTGTTTTTGCTATTAGGTTTGAACCATATATTTAATTCTCATCTACCTTTTCTTGCTATTGCTTTATGCAAACTTCTTTTAGTTTTTAACGGTTTTCGAAGCAATAAAGGTAATAACTTCATCAATATCCTTATAGTAATTAGGAATTTTCAATTTGTCTATTGTCTTATAAGGTTCAACTTTTTTTGATCCCTCTGTATGTTTTTTTACCTCAATTTCTCCATATAGGCACACATATTTAGAATTCGAATCTATTTTTGAAACTTTATTCAAGTAATAAATTCGTCTCTCCAACCCTGCTTTAATAGATGCAGACTGTGCCTTATTATATATACATATGTTATCTTTAATTTCAAAAAAATTTGTTTTATACTTAGCTTTTTTTGCATTGTAAGTAAATAGGTAAGGTAATAGCAATAAAAAAACTATTGTTGTTCCGAGATCAATTAGCAAATCGCCAAATGTCATGTTAATCCCTATAGATAACTGATAATATATCATTCTTAAATTGGAGATTATTGCGGGTATAGGAATAATATAAAGAATATATTTGTTGTTTTTATAGAACTTATCCCCATCGAATTCATACCTTACCATTCCCAATTTTCGTTGGTATTCCCTTCCATTAGGACTGCTAATTAAGTCTTCTATTTTTTCCATGGTCACATCTAAATTATTCTTATTATTCCAAAACTGTGTAAGTACAAGTTCTAACTGCTGATATACAAAAGCATTGAATTTACAGTCAATATAATCGTATACGTCATCTAGATAATCTTCATATAAAGTATCTCCTTTATCTGAAAGTAGATTTTTTATTTCATGAAGTTTTTCAGAAGTATTCATAATGGCATCCTCACAATTTCATATTTCTTTCTAAATTACATTTTCAGTATCTTTTAGTCTTTAATGATTTTCGAAGAAATAAAGGTAATAACTTCATCAATATTCTTATAATAATTAGGAATTTTCAATTTGTTTATTGTCTTATAAGGTTCAACTTTTTTTGATCCCTCTGTATGTTTTATAACCTCAATCTCTCCATATAGGAACACATATTTAGAATTCGAATCTATTTTTGAAACTTTATTTAAGTAGTACATTCTTCTCTCCAACCCTGCTTCTATAGATGCAGACTGTGCCTTATCATATATACAAATATTATTTTTAATTTCAATAAAATTTGTTTTATACTTAGCCTTTTTTGCATTGTAAGTAAAAAGATATGGAATAAACATAGTGCTAACTATTACAATTATGAATGGAATTAGCCACGAACTAAATGTGGATCTATCCCCCATATATAATTTGATATATATCATTCTCAGGACGCAGAGCATTAACGGTATACAAATAATATAAAGAATATATTTGTTGTTTTTATAGAACTTATTCCTATCGAATTCATACCTTACCATTCCTAATCTTTCTTGGTACTTCTTTCCATTGTGGCTACTAATTAAGTCTTCTATTTTTTCCATGGTCTCATCTAAATTATTCTTATTATTCCAAAACTGTGTAAGTACAAGTTCTAGTTGTTGATATACAAAAGTATCGAATTCACAGTCCATACAATTGAAGACCTTATCTAGATAATCTTCATACCTAGTGTCTCCTTTATCGGAAAGCAGATTTTTTATTTCATGAAGTTTTTCTGAAGTATTCATAAAAGCTTCCTCACAATTTCATATTTATTTTTAAATTATATTATTGTATCTTTTAGTCCTTAACGATTTTCAAAGAAATAAAGGTAATAACTTCATCAATATTCTTATAATAATTAGGAATTTTCAATTTGTTTATTGTCTTATAAGGTTCAACTTTTTTTGATCCCTCTGTATGTTTTTTAACCTCAATCTCTCCATATAGGAACACATATTTAGAATTCGAATCTATTTTTGAAACTTTATTTAAGTAGTACATTCTTCTCTCCACACCAGTCAAAAATTGTGCAGACTGCATCTTGTTATATATACATATATTATCTTTAATTTCAATAAAATTTGTTTTATACTTAGCCTTTTTTGCATTATAAGTAAATAGGTATGGAATAAACAACATAAAAACTATTACAATTATGAATCCAATTAACCACTGGCTAACTGTCCTGCTAACCCCCATATATAATTCAAGGTATAGCATTCTCAAAACGCAGAGTAGTAACGGTATGCAAATAATATAAAGAATATATTTATTGCCTTTAATGAATTTAGCCTTATCGAATTCATATCTTACCATTCCCAATTTTTCTTGGTACTTCTTTCCATTGCGGCTACTAATTAAGTCTTCTATTTTTTCCATGGTCTCATCTAAATTATTCTTATTATTCCAAAACTGCGTAAGTACAAGTTCTAACTGTTGATATACAAAAGTATCTAATTCACAGTCCACACAATTGAAGACCTTATCTAGATAATCTTCATACCTAGTGTCTCCTTTATTAGAAAGTAGATTTTTTATTTCATGAAGTTTTTCTGAAGTATTCATAACAGCCTCCTCACCTAATATTATTATAGTTTGGTATATTCATTCTTGGATGTATGTTAATTTTGGGCATTGACGAAGAATTTATATTAAAATCACCATTTATCGCATCAACCACTCTTTTAGCAATTTTCTTTCCTTTATTATACTTAGGAACTAAAGTATAATTATCTATTACTTGTACATAATATTTATAAGGCTTTAATACATTATTAATAACTTTTCTAACTGGGTAGTAATTTTGAGTTCTAGTTTTTAGTATTTTCTGTATCGGCTTTAAAATCTTAGTTGTGTTGTCTCTTGTGAATTTCGCATTTACGGAAGTATAAGATTTTTTCAATAAATGTTTAGCTCCAGTTACAAATGAGCCATTTCTATTGCCATACTTCATAGCTAATTTAATATTTTTAAATTCAGTTTTAAATGATGTTCCCAATTTAAAAATTCCGTAACCAAAATCCATAACGCTCGCTACAACGAACACGGTACAAAAACTCTTTTCAAAATAATTTGTGTTGAATAACCAATCCAATCCTTTACCTGTAGCCGTTACCATTTCAAAGCCACTTTTTTCAGATAACCTCTCTGCCTCTATCCTATTATCTCCATTTTGATAAGCTTTAATATTATAATACACTGAAGAGCCTGTATTTATTGCTAACAAAACTAAGGATAATATAGCAAAAAAAAGTGCTACACCAGTTCCTAAAGTTAATATTGTTATTGCAACTACCAATGCTGCAAATGCAACAACTTTTACAATTTTAATTAGATATTTCCCACCATTCTTATACCAATCTTTAATTCCATTTTTTATATCTGTTACACCTTGTTCAATCCAGCTTTCAATTCTTCTTCCCAAAAGTGTCTTTGTCCAAGGGAATAGTGTAGTCTTAATACCATTGCAAATAACAGAAAAAATGCTAATCTTTATACCATTTGCCTTTTTAAACGCATTGGTTTCCTGGGTAATACGGTTAGCAACTCTTTTATCTGTTTCTTCAACCTCCTTAGAAAACTCACTTATCCTTGTTTTAAATGCATTCAGTTTATTAATTTTAGCCTGATACTGCTCATTCTTTTTCTTAATAAATTAATTAGCATTACCTAGATTGCCTCGTGATGTAGGTATGGAATTTAAATTTTTAATTATACCTTCATTATCCCCCATTCTTTTTTGAAATTTACTAGCTAACCTAGTAGCAGTTGAATTTAAATTACTTAATGCTCCATAATCAACAACCAATACGCTCATAATTCCCTCCTATACTTGTATATATTTTGCCTATTCATCAAAAACCACCGCTACCGCTGCTGTAATTCCGTTCTAATGTACCTATTTTACCTAGTCACTTAACTCTATAGCATGAATTATATTAATCACTTACGTAACTCTATTTTATGAAGCTTACAAAACCATTCGAAATATTCCCACAACTCATTGTATTGAACCATACTAATCCTAAATTTTGTTTTTTTATAGGAAGTGGCTATGTCGAGACAAAAAGTCATTCCCTTCTCTAGTGGGTCTAATCCAAGCTGGATATTTTTAATTTTTGTAGCGTATATTGTCTCAGAAGTTGATTGCATTAATGATGTCCAATTTATTTTTATATAATAATCTGTAAATATAATTGTCTTACCTTTTTTATAATTAACTGTGTTTCTAAATAAAAGTAATAAAAATCCAACAAGGCAAAATAAATAGATAAATGCACTATCTATTAAAAGCAAAACAAAAAAACAGAGAGACAAAACCCCAAACAAAACTATAGGTACCATTCTAGCCTTTGGATGTAGCTTATCAAAATCATATACTCGTGACATATTTTTCAACTTTATTTGACTCCCACATATGGTGCAAAAATCTGAGCTTTCACCAATCTCTACTCCACATTTACTACATTTCATAGTTATATCGCTCCTTTAAACTAAATTTTCTTTATCAAATTCAGCTTCAAAAATATATGACTTTTGTAAAATTCTTTGATTGTAATTAATACTGATACTTAGAGTTTATCTTCTAGGTAATACCATAAAAGAAAGTAAATAAAAAATATAGCTCCTGGGCCTCCAATAATCAGAGCCCTTCTTAAAAATATTTTATTAAACTTAGTTAAAGAAAACTTACTTTTGTAATTCATATTTTAACCCCCTAGATTTATTAGTTTATTAGCGGATAGTAGTATCCGTAGTGCATTTCTATGAATATTAATTTGACGCATCTTATATTTAGATTCTTTTATAATTATTTATTAAAAATCTCGACTACTCACCCATCTATACTTGGGTTATTCACCAAGATACAATTTACATTATTCATTATTTTTATTCCCTTAAAAAAGGAAGCTGCCTTCTCAAGCCTATTTATTCCTTTGAAGACAGCGCCTTTATGTTTTTGTTAGTGTTTTTCTGTTATCTCAAGAATCATAAACACTTTTTTATATTCTTTTACTTCATGCTTATTACAGTATTTTAAACTAACCCTTAAGTGAACTAGCTAAAGCTGCATCTGTATCTTCAATTGTTTGAGCAACTGTATTTAATTGTCCAGTTACCCCATTACAAACTTCTGGAAATTGCTGTAAAACCTTAACCATGTCGGTGAAAGCTAAGAAAAATTGATCTTGTGCTGCGCCCTCCCATGTACTCTCTAAACGACTTACCTCATTTTGTAAAAATGTGATTATATCAGTTACCTGTCCTGATTTCGCTGTAAAGTTACTAGCTGATGTTCTAAGTTCCTCTGGTGTAATCGTAATTCTGCTT
>JACMJL010000116.1 GCA_014380625.1 Clostridiaceae bacterium | reverse complement strand
CTAGAGTGAACTGTTCCCTCAGGAATGTTTAAAATTTTAGCAATATCCTTTTGTAGTAAGTCTTCAAAATAAAATAGAGTAGTTACCACCTTTAAGTCTACATCAAGAAGATTTATGGCATTTGTAAGTTCTAAGTTTATTAAAGTTTCTGTGTGACTGGTTTCATAATTAACCTTTTCTATTGATACCACTTTTCTTGTATCTTTTAATGTGTCATTACACTCATTTATTAAAATTCTTATGAGCCAAGTTTTGAAATACTCCTCTTTTTTTAAATTCACTATACCTTTATATGCCTTTACAATGGTTTCTTGCATTGCATCCTCAATGTCATGTTTGTTTCCAAGCATGCTTAAGGCTACTCTATACATTGAAGAATAATTGCTTTCTATTAATCTTTGAAAAGCCTTATTATCTCCTTTTATAGCAAGTTTTATATCACTTTCAGGCTTTCCTTTTACCTTTAGTACTGATATCATCTGCATTAACACCCCTCCTCTTTTTAATCATTATTGATCTATATACTATATTAAGTATTAGTTTTAAAACTTTTACACATATTAGACTGAGTAACCCACCATAAACTTCACAAGAAAAAAACAATTTGGATAAACTTCAAGCTAGCAAAGTTTAAAAACCCAGTAACTATTACAGTTACTGGGTTTTAATGATTCAAAATAAAAGTAGTAGCCTTTATTATTTATTACTAGGCCCATATGTCGCCTTCTTTACTTTTTGAGCGGTTAATTCTTGAAAAATCCACCTTAGAGAAAACAAAAGTTGATAATAGTAAAAATATGAATCCAAAAATAATTACAATCACCATACTAATAGGAGGCGTAATTATAAAACTTCCTATTTTAAAAGCAAGCTGTTCCGCCACCAATTGATCTGTTGTTAAAGATGTCTTTTCCAGTATGATGGTTCTAAAAAATGCTGTTGTATATGTCATGGGATTGAGGTACGCAACATATTGCAACACTTTTGGTAACATTGAAAGCGGAATATATGCACCACAAAGGAATGTCAACGGCATTGTAATAGCCGTTACTACAATTTGAAAGGTTTGTGAATTCTTAACCAGAGCCGCTAAAAACAATCCTAACCCCGAAAATACAAGCCCAACTACAATCATCACGCCTATTACAGCAAATGGTGTTATCAAGGAAGTAAATCTAAGCCCTATAAAATATCCGATGAATAGGATAATAATACCCTGTAAAGTTGCTATTGTTGCAGCTGATAATAGCTGACCGGCGGCAATCTGGATTCGCTTAACAGGGCTTACCAACACTTCTTTCATAAATCCCGAAACAATATCTTCTATGGTACTGGTAGCTATGGTAAGAGAGGTTTGGAACACTGTGGTTATCACAATACCAGCCAGCATATAGTTTACTGGATTCGGAATATTGTCATTTTTAAATACCGCACTGAACACATATAAAAAGAAGAATGGCATGATAATGGTGAAAATAAGTTGAACACGATTACGAGCAAAAATTTTAATATTTCTAAACCATAAAGCTAATATAATATTCATATGTTTCTCACTTCCTTATATCTTTTCCGGTAATTTCTAAAAATACATCATTCAATGTACCCTTTTTAATTTCCAAATCTGTTATTGATGCTTTCTGTTCACTTAATATCTCCATCAATTTTGGCACACTATCAACTTCAATGGAATAATAACCAGTTTTTTTCTTGTAAATAAATCCTGCCTTATCCAGAAGTACCTCCAACCCTTGCTCATCAACAGTTGTAATATTTGCTCTATCCTTTGTATATTGCTGTTTCAAATGATAGGGAGTATCTATTGCAATGATTTTACCCGCATCCATAATGGCAACTTTGCTACAAATCTCGGCCTCGTCCATGTAATGTGTTGTTAGAAAAATAGTAATGTTCTTCTCCTTTTGTAGCTTTACAATATAAGTCCATATATGAGCCCTTGTTTGAGGGTCAAGACCTGTAGTTGGCTCATCTAAAAACAATACTTTTGGGTAGTGTAGCAGAGATCTAGCTATTTCAACACGCCGTTTCATCCCCCCGGAAAGACTACTTACCATTGCTTTTTTCCAATCCAGTAAATCCACTAAATCTAAAACAAATCGTATACGCTCGGTGGCTTCACTTTTGGGTATACCATAAAAATGACAGTGCATAGTTAAATTTTCTAGAACGGTCATTTTATTATCCAATGT
>JACMJL010000115.1 GCA_014380625.1 Clostridiaceae bacterium | reverse complement strand
CTTTAGATTTCAGGAGAACATAGGTAAAAATTGCTATTTACTGGAGCTACGAGGATTTATAAGAGCAATTTAATGCAGAAATAAAGCAATAATTGGTATATTTACTACTTGATAAAATTTATAATGACTTCTTAGTGACTTCTTAGCGAAATGCGCAAAAATAAAACAGCAAGCAAAAAAGGTGGTAGAATAGCTAAAAGAGCAATACTTGATTTGGAAGGAAAAACCGGCAAAAAATTGATTAGCGGAGAAAATTATATGCCTCCAAAAAGTACAAAGAAATTAGTGGATGAGTAAATAAAGAATTGGAGATCAGCTATGATACACATTATGTTTATATGTCATGGGAATATTTGTAGATCACCTATGGCGGAATTTGTATTTAAAAATTTATTAAAAAAAAGAGGACTAGAAGATTTATTTATGATAGCCTCTTCGGCTACCAGTACAGAAGAACTTAGTAATCCTGTACATCATGGGACTAGAAATAAGCTGAAAGAGTATGGAATTTCGACAGATGGTAAAAGATCTGTTCAATTGAGTAAGAAAGATTATGAGAAATATGATTACCTCATTGCAATGGATGGAAGGAATATTACAAATATACATAGGATTATAGGGCACGATTCCAAAAAGATAGTTTCTAAACTTTTAGATTTTACAGAGAATCCAAGGGATATTGCAGATCCGTGGTATACAGGGAACTTTGATCAAACCTATTCTGACATTTACGAAGGATGCGAAGCACTTCTTAACTGTATCTTGAAACAAGATGACTAATAAAACTTAACTAATATGTGGATAAAAATTATGTTAACAGAACAGTTTTAAGCAGAAACTAGATGCAGAAGCAGCCTATCTAACAACACTCTCAATGAAATCCCAAAAAACTTGGAATTTTGCAAATTTATTTTAATAGGAGTGCTTATTAAATATTTAAAATTCGGTGTCCTCTTTATTATTGTATTTTCGGCTGTTGTAGGGAGTTTTGTTATAGGAGTAATAGTATTTTTCTCATTTATATTTTTATTTTAAAAGCTTACTTTTTATTGTTAAAATCTTTTAGTTTTTTCAAGTAAAAATGCAAACACAACTTGTGTTAATCCTGCAAAAATCATGGTAAGTCCTGCATAGAAAAGAGATGTATTAATTTTCGAATGTGTAATTATGTTTAAAATAGGAGGCATGCATGAGGGTATACCTCCTATAATAAGGAGTGTACCTATAAATAATCTGTGCTTAGTGCTCATTAATTGTATTCACCACCTTATTAAATATAATAGAATGGATTTCAAATTCTGTCAATTACTTGTTTTTTATTGGTACGACCGATGGGACTTGAACCCATACGGCCTCCCACACGCCCCTCATGGTGGCGTTTAAAATTGTTAAACTATCAGATGATATAGGACAGAAATGTTATGGATTTCTAAAATTGCGAGGTAACTGTAAAAAGGAAAAAACGTAAAGGGTAGAAAACAGTGGAGTGACAGATATGCTATTTTCACGTAAACAAGGCACGTGGAGTATGTTTTGAGACTGGATAGGGTTAAAAAATTAGAGTGAGAAACGGCGAGAGAGTGGCTGTGGTGGAAAACCACCATATTTATGTATTTATACTATTGATGGCAAAGTTGTAATAATCAATTTTAGCGATAGTGAAAAAACTGAAGAGCTTTACACAGATATAATGAATTATGTACACGATTTAAAGTAATAGAAATTATGTATAATATTATAAGAAGTTATATTTCATTTCTTATCAGATAGATTATAATAGTCTAGAAATTCTGCAATTTCTACATCAGAACTTTGATGAAATACTTTAACAAAGGAAATGTTTGCTAATTCTCCAATTGGCGTCATTTCTAAAGTTATTACTGCATCACCACTTCCACCTATCCTAAAATTATGATCAATTCTTGGATAATATCCCTTTACTGAAGTAATAGTTGTATAACCATATGGATAATAACTGGTTTTAGCAGTTTTCTTATAGGGAATACTAATCTCACTATTATTTTTAGATATATTAAACTCTTTATTTAGGTCAGTTATAATAAATTTATATCCAATATTTTGGATTTCTTTCCCGGTTTTAAAATCAACAATTTTCAAGTTCAGTTTTCCTTGTGAATTATTAATTGAATTACTACAGCTAATTAGTGAGCATAATAAAATAATAATCCCAATCACTGTTAATAGCTTTTTTACCATAATACTCCTCCAAATTAAGTATCTAAATGCTTATTTAAACTTTTTATAACAATTAAATATAATTCATATATAAAACTACCGAAACCAAATCCAATAGTTTTTCTTTTTTGTGCAGACGGTGGGCTGTCCTATAAGCCATAGTGTTTCTGGAATTATTTACTCTTTATTGATTTCTTAATATAAAAACCCAGAGTACCAAATAATGAGACCAAAACTATTGGTAGGAACAAAACACCTAAAGCATGCTCTCCAGTTAATGCTGCTCTGATTGTTTGAAATTCAATGTAGCTAAAAGTGAAAACAATTATAAGCTTATGGCAATCAGTTCTAGGTGCGGCTGTTATTGCTAAGCTAGGGTTGTAAGTTTGTAGTGAACGCTGAATAAGCATTCTCAGATAGATGCTATTCATTGGTAGCGCAGTTTAATGACATAGCTGAAGTATGAAATTGAAATATAGTAGTACCAATGGATATAAAATTATTTAGCAAAATAGTTTCTCAAAATTAATAAGTGATTAAAACAACTAATTGATAGCAATTTAGGAGATTACAAACTCTTGTAAAAATCAGCTTCTAAAATACTTAGAGGCGAAATATTTTCAATGAAAAAGATTTCCCTAATCGGTGGTCTGGTCTTTTTTTAAAGTTGAATACTGTATTATTGTGGTGTATAATTCAAGTAAATTGAAATCTTTGGAGAACCATATGCTTAAATGTATTCTTGATGGAGTGGATTTTCTTGCATCTGATATAAAAGATGAATATGGAGTTTATAAAGAAGTCGAGCGTGAAGAAATTAGACTAAAAGGATATTCTAACGCTTTGATTTGTCCATGCTGCAATAAGCCTGTGAGACTCGGAGCAGGAAATATAAGAATGCCATATTTTGCTCATAAAGATAAAAGAGAATGTATATATAGTAAAGAGTTCTCAGAGGATATACAGAAGATAAAATTGAAATTATACTTTATTCTAAAAGCTAATTTTAATGGTAATGTAGCTATCGATTATTTCCATAATGACAAACTATTTTCGAGTATTCTTTTGGAAAAGGACAATAAAAAACTAGCAATAGAGTTCTTTAAAATAAGTCAAATACGAAGAATTAAGTCAAAGATAGAGTCTTATCAAAATCTTGGTAATAGCTTTTTAGCAATCATAATTGATAATCCCAGTGTAGATGATATCTATAATAAGAATAGTTTAGAATATTATGTTTCGGAGAATAATCCTGATGGAATTGTAATATATGTTTCTAACGATAAATTTGAATTACATAAATTTATTAGACCTTACTTGCGTCATCAAAAGCGATTAAAGAAAATTTTTGATATTGACCTATTTAATATTTCAATTGATGGATTGTTTAATATTAAATTTGGTGAAGAGTTAAATGATGAAAAAATGTACCAAGAACCCGAAATGAGTAGCGAGTTCATACCTGATGATTATTCATGCTGGTTCAAACCAAGCCCAATAGTAGAAGCTGAACTAATTACAAATAATGAGATTCCATGTATTGAGATAAAAGAAACTATGCCGAAGTATAAAAAGAATGAAAGAGTTTTTGATATAGTTTATTCTGTTCCTATTAATCAAAATGAATCCCTTTTTGTTTATACGGCAAAATTATATTATAGCAATATTAAAAATAATAAATCTGTAAATGATTATAAATTTAAACTGGGAGCATTAATACAGAATCATTATAGCTATCCTAATCATATTAAAGTGTTAAAAGATTTTGCCCAAAAAGAAGGATTAGATTACATTTTAAAGGTATTAGAAAAGTGTGAGAATATAGCAAACCAAATATAAGTAGTGACATAATAATTATAATATATACAAACAAAAAAGAGACCAGTTTGCCAAGAGCAATTTTCGACTGGTCTCTTTTTATTTACAATTAAAATAGTGAGTTTAATATAGGAACTATAGATTACGGCTTGCCTTCGGGTGAGCCTTTTTATTTTATTATGAGGAGAATAATTGATGACAGAAAATATAAATCACCCAAGAATTAAATCGGTAACACACACTTTCACTGGAAAAGAAGAGTGGGAACAAGTGCTTCAAAAAATTATAATAAGTTACCTCAAAGATGCTAAAAGACTTGATTAGATGGGCAAAGCATTTTATCATGTGACTGACCAAGAAGT
>JACMJL010000114.1 GCA_014380625.1 Clostridiaceae bacterium | reverse complement strand
TCTATGTCCATTGTTCTACGTAAGATAAAGATATATAAGAGGCGCGAATTCGATAAAAACTGAACCGCCCGCCCTATCCCTACAGTTTTTAACGAATTTGCTTAGAAATAGTATCGCACTCAGAAAATGCTAACTGGTTTAAATCTTAAATAAATACATTAAAATTCTATAAATAGCTAGACGACCGCAATTCGATAAATCTTGAGCAACAACATTTAACGAATGGCTAGAAACAAGGAGGGTGGACAAGTTTCTTTTAGGAATTTAAAAGCGAATTCCAAAACAAACTTGTCCACCCTGTGTTAGCCTTAACTTTTATCTATTTAGATAGTTCAGAAATGCTTTTGCCTTTGGAGCATGAATAGAGGGTCCGCAATTCTTCACTTAAGAAATGGTAATCCTCCAGTTTCTACCCTTCTGTATTCCTTTGAGGAAAGGGATGGACAAGCTTTTAGTTTCTTCCATTCCTGACCCACGTACCGTTCTTCCTACCTCATCACTAAACGTGCTCATCCATTCCATCAACCAAAAGCATGTCCATCCTATCTTAATCGAAGATTAATCTTTTTTAGAGAGTACAGAAGTGCTATAGCTAACCTAACCCCACTTTTTAGGGGGTGGGGTTAGGTTATGCAGAGGGGCTTTGTAGGTCCGCACATCTGTACTTAAAAAATCTAGATTGATAGTTTTTCCCTTCTGCAGGCCTCTGTGGGGCAGGGGTGGACAGGTCAATGTCATTTAGTTAGCAATATGATATTGGATAGAACCAAAAGAGTAAGGTATAAAAATTATACCTTGCTCTTTTTTTTGCAAAAAAGCTTGACAAATATATAGAAAAATAAGGCGCAGCCCCTTAGATATATAAATTTAAGGAGGCTTCACTTATGAAAAAATATCCAAATTTTGTAAAAGATACGTTAATATCAATAATAAAAAAAATGAATGAATCACCTGAAGATTTCGTTAAGAATCCTGGTAAGGATTTTACGCGTAACCGCAAGCTGACATTTGAATATGTTATAAACTTGCTATTATCGATGGGGGGTAATAACCTCTATAAAGAGCTTTTAGAGTATTTTAAATATGATGCTGACACGGCTTCATCTTCTGCCTTTGTTCAGCAGCGAGCTAAAATATTACCCTCTGCTTTAGAGTTTTTATTCAAAAACTTTACGAGTTCTTATGAAAATCATAAGACATTTAAAGGATATAGATTACTTGCAGTAGATGGGTCAAAATTAAATATAACTCGTAATCCTAACGATCCTGATACTTATGTTAAATGTACAACTGATGCTAGAGGTTATAATATACTGAATCTTAATGCACTATATGATTTACCTAATAAGCTATATGTTGATGCTTGTATTCTGCCTATAAGAAAAAATAATGAATCGGGTGCTCTTATTAATATGTTAGAGAAATCTGCAATATCAGATGATGTAATTGTTATTGCTGACCGTGGCTATGAAAGTTATAACGTATTTGCGCATATACAAGAAAAAGGTTGGAAATATGTAATAAGAGTAAAAGATAAAAATAGCAAAAGTATTGTATCAACTCTAAATTTACCTTCTAGCGAAGAGTTCGATGAAAAGATTTACTTGAATATTACAAGAAAACAGACAAAAGAAATAAAATCTAATCCTAAGTTATACAAAATTCTTTCTAAAAACTCCAAATTTGATTATTTTGAATTGCAAAATTGTGATATTTATACTATTTCATTTAGGGTAGTTCGGTTTAAAATTTCAGAAGGAAATTATGAAACTATTATAACAAATATAGATGAAACAGAATTTTCATCAGAAACGATAAAGGAAATTTATCATATGCGATGGGGAATTGAAACTTCATTTAGGGAACTGAAATATGCTATAGGATTAGTTAATTTGCATTCTAAAAAGGTGGAATTCATCACTCAAGAAATATTTGCTAAGCTTACAATGTATAATTTTTGTGAAATGATTACCATGAACGTAGTTATTTCACATAAACAAAGAAAGCATAAGTATCAAGTCAACTTTACAGTTGCAATACATATATGCAAACACTTTTTTAGATGTTTAGAGGATGAAATTCCACCAGATGTTGAATTGCTAATTCAACTTAATATATTACCTGTAAGAAAAGGTCGTCAAGACAAAAGAAACCTTAAGACCAAATCCTCGACAAGCTTCATTTATAGAGTAGCATAGACTTTCTCATATTTCAAAAATAAGCAGATATAACTATCTGCTTATTTGGCATGTCCAGTAATGTTTTTTTGAAGATTATTTTATATATTAAAAAGTCATCTAAGAATAACAAAGTATTCTTAGATGACTTTTTTACTAATAAATTCTTAACTAAATGACATTGGTGGACAGGCACCTTCACTTCATCCATTTAGCCGTTGTCCTCGTACCTGCGGCAACCGCACATTACTTCAGTCAAGGCGCTAGTCCACCCGCGCGTTATATACTATACTGAATCTTTTTTAGATAAGCTGATTCCATCTCTTATATTTCATAGACCAAAGAAAGCTTTTTATATGTCAATGCAGCAGAGCTCTGGAGTCATGAACCTATTGACATATAAAATTATGGACAATGGAATGTAACTGGGTGAAGGATGATAGAAGGGCAATAGGTAATTTATCTCCTTCACCTTATCGAAGTATATTGTCCATAACCGCAATGAAGGGCTCGGAATCCAGAAATGCAATATTTTAAAATTCTCTACCAAAGGACAATTATTAATTCCTACGGGGCAAAGTTTTTATATCTAGAATAACTTTACTAGAAGGAACGTCCTTATAGAAAAATAAAACTACAGTATTCCTACAGTATCCATGGAACTCATTTATTTATTACCTCTATAGCTTTCTCTCTGAAAAATTTTGATATATCTGAACCCATCGCATAAATTTTTTTCTCGAATTTTAAGTACAAATCATAATCCATTTCAACGTGGATTTGTTTTTGTTCAGGTTTAACTTTTTTAGGTTTTACTCTTTTCAAATGTATCACTCCTTATAGTAGAAGTATTTCCATTATATAGGTTTTGATACCTTTTAACGTTAATAAATTCCTGCTTTTAAATATACATTTTAATGTTCATTTAAATGTATATTTTTAGCTGAAAATGGGCATAATAAAGGTATTAGTGTAGTTAATGGAGGTAATAAAATGTATAAAAAATTTACTTTTAATCAGTGGTTAGTAGCTATAAAATATTTTAATTCAGTGTCACATTTTAAAAGGTACGTTAGTAATATTTCTCCATCATCTACACAGCGTGAAGAAGTAATTCAATATTTTAAAAGTCAATATCAAGAATGGTTTGAAGAAAATTTAATAGAGGTAATTTAACCTCAATATTTTACTGTAATTGATAGAACTAAAATAAAAAAAGGTTTTATCCTTTAATGATATTGATGAAATTACATAAAGTTGGTATATTCCATTGTAAAAAGATAGCTGCATTGTTAGCTATCTTCTCATTATAAATAGTTTGTATATAATCTTGTCCCATTTATACTTTACCTGGGTCAGGAGCTCCCACCGGAGGTAATAAAAGTCCTTAATGGTTTTGTACATTATACTAAGAAGAGTGATAGGGTAATGAATAGAATTTTCCCAGTATGTCTATCACTCCAATGAAAGGAAAGGTACAAAAATTTTATTGTCAAACTGCCCCAAAGCTTGGCTCCTTGACAATAAAATAATCTCCTTGCTGCCGCAGGCTAGACCATAAACGGATACTTATAGCTGGTGGGCCAGCCCTTGTATGAAGTTCTTTTCGTTTAATAGTGTTTTGTTCCATTAAAAGTTGAAGAGAAGGGCTTGTTCACCACTGCCTCCAACGGAATACATAAGGGAATTTTGTATCACGTTTTAATTATTAAAGTTCAGATATGCAGACCCTAGATTCATGCTGCATGGGGTAAAAGCATTTCTGCATTTCTCTAAAAAGAATTTATGTAAGGTTAGAGATGGGTGGACAAGTTTGTTTGGGTGACGCCTTTTGGAACTAAAAGAAACTTGTCTGCCCCCCACATTCGGGGTTTTTCTTAGTGGGTGGTGGGCGGAGAGAAAAACCTCGAATGGCCCTAGAGCTAGACCCAGATAAACTAACATATAGGGATTTTTTTAGTCTAAAAAAGAAGAAGTTGTGTATTAGACGCACTCCACTTATGCCGATATTTTTATTATGCCGACATTTTATATCTTGCACTCGAACAATAGGTATCGCAACACCTCCAGTACATAAATATAATAAATGTC
>JACMJL010000113.1 GCA_014380625.1 Clostridiaceae bacterium | reverse complement strand
TGGCATGATAATTGCTATATTAATAATTAAGTAACGTATTATACGGTATAGGGGTATAAAGGTATACCGTATAGAATGTTTTTATTATTAATATTTTTAGGAGGTTATGAATATGAAAAAACTTGAAATTATCATTAGAGCGGAAAAAATGGAGACCTTAAAAGAAGCTTTAAATGAAATTGGCATCAAAGGGTTAACCGTTAGTACAGTAATGGGTTGCGGTAATCAAAAGGGCAGGCTAGAAATGTATAGAGGAACTGAAATAACTATAAATCTTCTTCATAAGGTTAAAATTGAAACTGTAATATCCGACGATGTATTAGACAAAGTAGTTAAAAAAATAAGAGAAAGTATAAGTACAGGTATGGTTGGAGATGGAAAAATATTTGTATTTAACGTTGAAAATGCTATAAGAATAAGAACCGGTGAAGAAGGAGATGCAGCAATATAAAAACTAAAAACACACAAAAACCAATAATTGCACTATTTATCTTTAATTTAATAATAGTTTTATCTGGTATCTTATTTATAGTTTATAGCTTATATTTCAACATTACCTTTAAAGTACTAAACACAAAATTTCCAGCCTTTGTGTTTGGATTAACAGTGATCTACTTCGGATTTCGTAATTATAGATCTTTACAGACTTTAAATAAAAAAATATCTGATTCCAACTTATCTTTTTCTTGGAAAAACTTTACTAAGGCACAAAAATAACAATTAAAATGGGGGTTTTATATATGAAAAAATTTACTAAAGGATCCGTTATATTATTGATAGTATTCTTATTTATATCAATGTTTTCAACCTTGGCTTTCGCTGACACTACAACCGCTCCTGTAGGTGATCCTAATGGTTCCACTATAGGAACCGTAAATGACATTACAGCTGCAACACCAGGTCAGCCTACGCAGGATGAAATATTAACGCAAATAGGCAAAAATAAATTAGGTATTAACTACGTATGGGTGTTTATGACCGGTATGTTAATATTCTTTTTCCAGGCAGGTTTTGCTTTAGTTGAAACAGGTTTTGTTAGAGCAAAAAATGCAATGCATACCATGGCAATGAACTTTATGGTGTTTTTGGTAGGAGCTGTAGGTTACTTTACCGTAGGATTTGCCCTTCAGTTTGGAGGTGTAGGTAGCTGGGCCTCCTTAGGAAGTGGTATAGGTACATTAAGCCACGAAGTAGCAATTAATGGTTGGGGGCTCTTTGGAACAAAAGGTTTCTTTTTAACTACAGGCGGAACTTATGATGTAGGCGTTTATGCATTATTCTTCTTCCAGATGGTATTCATGGATACAACCTGTACTATACCAACTGGTGCTTTAGCTGAAAGAGTAAAGTATTCAGCTGTGGTTATTAATTCCTTCTTTATATCTATGATTTATTACCCTCTTTTCGGAAACTGGATGTGGGGCGGTGGATGGCTTGCACAACTTGGTACTAAAGCAGGCTTAGGCCATGGCGCTGTTGACTTTGCAGGTTCTTCAGTAGTTCACGCTATGGGTGGTATGATGGCTCTTGCAGGTGCTATGGTTATCGGACCAAGAATAGGAAAGTTTAAAAAAGACGGTACTGCAGTAGCTATTCCAGGCCATGATATACCAATGGCTATCCTCGGAACTATAATTCTATTCTTCTGTTGGTTTGCATTTAATGCAGGAAGTACAATGAATGGTACAGACTTCAGATTAGCTATTGTTGTTACTAATACTATGATTGCAGGTGCCTTCGGTGGATTCTTTGCAATGATGTATATGTGGCTTAGATTTAAGAAACCAGACCCATCTATGACGATCAACGGTGCTTTGGCTGGTCTTGTTGCTATAACTGCCCCTTGTGCCTTTGTAAATGCTCCTGTTTCTGCTTTAATAGGTTCCATTTCAGGCATCACAGTTTGCTTAGCAGTTTCATTTATTGAAAACAAATTGAAACTTGACGATCCTGTTGGAGCCTCTGCAGTACATGCTGTACATGGTGTGTTTGGAATTATATGTGTAGGTCTATTTGCTGATGGTAAGTATGGTGATGGAATAAACGGAGTAGCTGGTGGTGTAACTGGATTATTCTATGGCGGCGGCTTCAGTCAATTATGGGCTCAGCTTATCTGCGTAGGAGTGCTTGTAGTTTGGGGCTTTGGATTATCTTATGTATTCTATAAAGTATTAGATAAATTCTGGGGTTTAAGAGTTACTAAAGAAGTAGAAATGATGGGACTTGATATTCCTGAAATGGGTATTCTAGCTTATCCTGACTTCTATACTCCTGGTTCAGATATATCTTCAATGAAAATTTAATAGTTAACACATCAATCAATAATTAAATTTTTTAAAATTGGGGTTATCTCAAAATAAAGTTAATTATTTTGAGATAACCCCTTTCTCTTCTTCAAATATTTCTAATAAAAGGAGTGTAGAAATGAGTAAACTTACTGAAATTTTTGGTTCAAATGTATTCAATGATGCTGTAATGAGGGAACGTCTTCCTAAGACCACTTACAAGGCTATTAAAAAAACTATAGATGATGGATTATCTCTTGACCCGAGTATAGCAGATATAGTAGCTGAAGCCATGATGAATTGGGCTGTAGACAAAGGAGCAACTCACTTTACACATTGGTTTCAGCCTTTAACCAGCATTACTGCTGAAAAACATGATTCATTTATCTCTCCAACTTCAGATGGAAATATAATATTAGAGTTTTCAGGTAAGGAATTAATTAAAGGAGAACCAGATGCATCTTCCTTTCCCTCTGGCGGGATCAGAGATACCTCTGAAGCTCGGGGTTACACTGCATGGGATTGTACTTCTCCAGCCTTTATTAAAGATGGAACCCTTTGTATTCCAACTGCCTTCTGTGCCTATAACGGGGAGGCCTTAGACAAAAAAACACCTTTACTTCGTTCCATGGAGGCGCTTTCAATTCAGGCTCTTCGTGTATTGAAACTACTTGGAAACACCTCAACTAAAAGAGTAATTACAACCGTGGGCCCAGAGCAGGAATACTTTTTAATAGATAAAAAATTGTATGACCAACGAAATGATTTATTATTCACAGGGAGAACCCTATTTGGTGCTATGCCTCCGAAAGGCCAAGAGCTTGATGATCATTATTTTGGCGTTCTTAAAGACAAAGTCTCTGTTTTTATGAAGGAAGTCGATGAAGAACTTTGGAAGCTAGGAATTCTTGCAAAAACGAAGCATAATGAAGTTGCACCAGCACAACATGAATTAGCTCCTATATTTACAACAACTAATATAGCAACTGATCATAATCAACTTACCATGGAAATCATGAAAAAGGTAGCTCTTAGAAATAACATGGTTTGCCTACTTCATGAGAAACCTTTTGCAGGGATAAATGGATCTGGAAAACATAATAATTGGTCCATGGCTACTGATGACGGAATAAATCTTTTAGAACCTGGTCATACACCTCATGACAACGAAATATTTTTAGTATTCCTTACAGCTGTTATAAAAGCTGTAGATGAATATGCGGAACTTTTGAGAGTAGCTGCTGCAAACCCAGGTAATGACCATAGATTAGGTGCAAATGAAGCTCCTCCTGCAATAATATCTATTTTTGTTGGGGACCAATTACAAGATATCTTAGAGCAATTAGAAAATGGTAACGCAACCAGTTCAAAGTCAACTAGTAAATTAAAGATAGGCGTTACTACACTCCCGCCCCTTCCAAAGGATGCAACAGACAGAAACAGAACCTCTCCTTTTGCATTTACAGGAAATAAGTTTGAGTTTAGAATGGTTCCCTCTTCAGCCTCCATTGCAGCACCAAACTTCACCTTAAATACTATTGTTGCAGAAACCTTATGTCAGGTGGCAGAAAGGCTAGAAAAGGCTACAGATATCACCGTTGAAGTTCAAAACATTCTTACCGAAACTGTTAAGAACCATAAAAGAGTTATCTATAACGGAAATGGATATTCTGATGAATGGATTACTGAAGCTAAGAGAAGAGGTTTACCTAATATAAAAACTACCGTAGAGTCTATAAAGGCTTTAATTGATGAAAAAAACCTTGCTTTAATGGAAAAGCACGCTGTATTAAGTAGGGTTGAAATGCAATCCCGTTATGAGATTTCTTTAGAAAATTATACAAAGGTGGTAAATATCGAGGCTCTTACAACTATTCAAATAGCCAAGCGCGAGATCTTACCTGCTGCTATCAAGTTTGCCACAAAAATGGCTGAATCAATTAACACAATTTATTCAACTGGTAGCGGTGCAGATACCTCTGTTCAGACGGATTTACTATTGGAGGTTTCCGCTCTAACCGCATCCTTAAAGAAAAATATTTTAATACTTGAAGAATCAGTAACTAAAACTGCAAGTTTACAGGTGGATCCTTATGAACAAGCTTATACTTATAGGTTTGACGTATTTGAAAAGATGTCACTCGTTAGAGCAGCTGCTGACAGGCTAGAAACCCTAGTTGATAAGGCTTTATGGCCCTTCCCAACTTACGGAGATTTGTTATTTAAACTATAGTTTTTCAATTAAGAACAATGCTTGTGGATTACTTTCCTATAGCATTGTTTTATTTTATTTTAATCTATAAATAATTAAATTGGAAATAATTCATTTAAGTGGGATAATAGAGTTAAAGTAGTACAGATAAATGATTATGAGGTGAAAGAAATGGAATTTAATAATACTCAATTGTTTGAAAAGCCTATTACACAAATTATTAAAGAACGAACTTCAATAAGATCTTATAATAGCCAGCCACTAGATTCCACTGTGGCAGACAAGGTAATCCATTTGTTAAATGAAAGCAAGGGTCCTTTTGATATTGATACTAGATTTAACCTAGTTAATGCTAATCTTGATCACATAGATTCTAACCTAAAGTTAGGGACCTATGGGGTAATAAAAGGTACGTCTTGGTTTATAGCTTCAGCTGTCAAAAATACTTCTACTAGTCTAATAGAACTGGGGTATAAACTAGAAAAAGGTATATTATATGCTACTTCACTAGGCTTAGGCACTTGTTGGTTAGGTGGTACCTTTAAAAAGGGTGAATTTGCTAAGGTAATGAACCTTAAAGAAGATGAAATTCTTCCTATCATTACTCCCATAGGATATTCTAGTGAATCGCGAAGACTCATGGACTCCTTTATACGATTAACTGCTGGTTCAAAAAACAGAAAACCTTGGTCAGAGATGTTTTTTAATAATAATTTTTCAAAGCCCTTAACAGAAGCTCTTGCCGAAGAATACTCTATTCCCCTGGAAATGTTAAGGTTAGCCCCATCAGCCTCTAACAAACAACCTTGGAGAATTGTGAAAAATGGGGATACCTATGATTTTTATTTAGAGCATACTAAAGGTTATGGAAAAGCTTTTAGCTATGATATACAAATGGTGGACATGGGTATTGCTTTATGTCACTTTGAGTTAACCTCTATAGAATTAGGACTTGCCGGTAACTGGCAACAGCTAAAAACTAATATTAAAGAACTTCCACCTTCAACTGAATACGTAATTAGTTGGGTAAAGAAATAAATAAAAATAGCCTGGCATAGTAGTTACTGTGCCAGGCTATTTTTATTTGTTAAACCTTAAGTTTTTCCTCAATAAGTTCAACATCAAATCCCAAAATATTTTCTCCATCTATCTGAATTACAGGAACACTCCTATAACCCAAAGCCATAAGTTCTTTTCTGAATTCTGGAACCTTAATATTCTTACCTTCGTATTCTATTCCATTATCCTTCATGTACGCTTCCGCTTCTCTGCAAAAGGAACAAGTATCCGAATTATAGATTACAACTTTTTTCATGAAATCACCTCATATACTTTATTAATTTTAATTATTGGTTATAATATTATTATAGTCCTTTTTAATAATATTTATCAATAGATGAGGTGTCTTATGACAAAAAATATAATTCATAACGAAATTACAGGAAAAAGTGATACTAGATTAAATAAATTTATAAGTGAGAAAGGTATTTGTTCTAGACGAGAGGCTGATAAGTTTATAGAGGCCGGCAGGGTAAAGGTTAATGGTGTGGTAGCTACAGTTGGAACTCGTGTGACTTCTGAAGATAAGGTGTTTTTAAATGGCAAACATATTAACTATACCGAGGAACTAGTCTATATAGCCCTAAACAAACCTAAGGGAATAACCTGTACTACAGAAAGTGGAGTTAAGGGTAATATAGTTGATTTTGTTAATCATGCTAAAAGAATATTTCCAATTGGGAGATTGGACAAGGACTCTGAAGGTCTGATATTTCTAACTAACGATGGAGACATTGTTAATAAGATTCTTAGGGCTGGCAACAATCACGAAAAAGAATATATTGTTTCTGTAGATAAACCAATTACAAATGAATTTATTAAAACCATGTCCACTGGCGTTAACATTCTAGATACAAGAACTAAACCTTGTACCGTTAATAAAGAAAGTAAATTTGTTTTTCGTATTATACTTACTCAAGGATTAAATAGACAAATAAGAAGAATGGCAGAAACCCTAGGGTACAAGGTAACCAAACTAGTACGTATTAGGATAATGAATGTACAGTTGGCGTCCTTGCCAATTGGCAAATGGAGATATCTTTCAAGTTCTGAGCTATTAAAAATTAATATTTTAATTTCAGACTCAGTAAAAACAAAAGAAGCTTCAGTTTAGATATATGGAACAAAATAGGAAAATGGACTATCTCAAAATTTTGAGACGGCCCTTTTTTTTACTCATAACTCACGTGACTCTCACCAAACCTTAGTCGTACCTTAAAGCCTCTATTGGTCTTAAGCCTGAAGCTTTATTGGCAGGATATAACCCGAAGATTACACCGACTGTAGCTGCGAAGGCAAAGGCTAGAACAGCTATATTAGGCTCTATTATTACTGTTTTTGTCATGAACTTTCCATAGAGATTTCCCCCTACTACTCCAGTTATAACTCCTATGATTCCTCCAATACCACTTATGGTAATTGCCTCGATTAAGAATTGGATTAGTATATTTTTTCTCTTGGCACCGATAGCTTTTCTTATCCCTATTTCTCCAGTTCGTTCAGTAACGGTAACTAACATTATGTTCATTATACCAATACCACCAACTAATAAAGATATAGCTGCCACACCGGCTAGCATAGTTGTTAAATTATCTGCTGCGGCTGTTTGTGTTGCCAGAAGGTCTGTTTGATTGAAAACTTTAAAAGTGCTTGCTTTATTATTGGATTTGCTTAGCATAAAGGCGTTTAAAGTTTCTACAGCGGTATCCACCATTTCTGGTGACTGAGCCTCCACATAAAAGGTTCGTATACTTTTGTTCTTTAATAGCCGCTGCGCCGTAGTTATAGGAATAATTATTCTATTATCACTAGAACCTATAGAAGTACTTCCTTTAGATTCAAGTATTCCAATTATTGTGAAGCTAGTACCATTTAGTGTTATTGTCTGATTAAGAAAGCTATCATAGGCTGTCCCTTCAGCAAGAGTGTCAAGAACCTCCGTTCCCACCACGGCTACTCTGTATCTATTATCCACATCATCCTGGGTTATAAACCGTCCTGACTGTGCATGGATATCCTTTATCTCTTCATAAGAAGGCAAAGATGATTCTATGTTAGTAGTTGCATTTTTACTTCCCAACTTAGCTGTAACATTACTAGTTATAGTTGGAGCTATCTCCTTAATGCCCGGTTCCGTTTTAAGAGCTTCAAGTTCTGCTGTAGTTACAGTTACGTCTCGCCCTCCAGTTATGCTTATAGTTATAAGATTGGTTCCCATGCTGGAAATGGAATCAGAAACATCCTTTTTAGTGCCCTCCCCTATTCCTATTAGGATAATTACTGAGGATATTCCAATTATTATTCCTAGCATGGTTAGAAAGGAACGCATCTTATTTGACAATATAGAACTAAGAGCCATAATAAGTCCTTGACTAATCTTCATACTTTTCCAACTCCTCATCGGACACAATTTTTCCATCCATTAACTTTACAATTCTATTAGCTGTGCTTGCAACCTTCATATCATGGGTGATTAGTACTATTGTATTCCCCATCTTATGAAGATCCGTGAGAAGTTTCAATACTTCTACACCTGTTTTACTATCCAAATTTCCTGTAGGCTCGTCGGCTAAAATAACAGGAGGTTTTGTTATAAGGGCCCTTGCAAAGGCTACCCTTTGTTGCTGTCCACCGGAAAGTTCCATGGGTTTGTGGTACATTCTACTTTCAAGACCTACACTTCTCAAGGCTGCAATTGATCTTGCCTTCCTTTGAGCTGCTGAAACACCCATATATATTAATGGTAACTCCACATTTGCAAGAGCGGTAAGTTTACTTAAAAGGTGGAATCTTTGAAAGATAAACCCTATCTTTTGATTTCTGAATTCTGCCAACATATTTTCATTGTAGGTGCTAATTTCTTTTCCATCAAGTATATAACTACCACTGGTAGGAATATCGAGGCAACCAATAATGTTCATAAGTGTTGATTTACCAGAACCAGAAGGTCCTACAATGGCAACAAACTCCTTAGCTTTAATTTCCACTGAAATATTGTCAAGAGCGAGTACTGTGTTACCACCCATCTCATAGGATTTTGTTAAATTAGTAAGCTTTATCATTGATTATGCCTCCTTCCTTATATTAGTTTCCACTAGGTCTCACACCACCAGTTGGAGGTCCACCCATATCTCCACCTCCAAAGCCGCCTGTAGCATTACTTGTTTTGGTTGTAGTTTTAGTTGTAGCGGTTGTAGCTGCTGCTGTAGTAGTTGCCTTAGTTACTACAGGGATAGCAATTATATCACCTTCTTTAAGTCCACTAGTAACTTCAATTAATGTAGAAGTTTGCATACCTGTTTTTATTGTAGTTATATTCTTTACCATAGCCGCCGCTACCTGGCTTTGAGTTTTTAAACTACTATTTAATGTAGCTGCGTTGGATCTTGGTGCTCCAGCACTAACATTACCAGAAGTACTAGTAGTTGCTGTAAGTCCAGTTGATATATATACAGCCTTTGAACCCTGTGCTGATTTTGTGCTAGCGAGAGCACTAACGGGAATAACAAGTACATTTTCTTTTTTCTCGACTATTATGGAAACACTAGAGGTCATGCCTACTTTTACAGCATCACCTTTGTCGATTGCTATAGTTACACTATATGTAGTAACACCACTAGCCACAGTTCCTACATTAGAGATCCTTGTAACAGTTCCATTAAAGGTTTTACCTGGTATAGCATCAAGAGTTACTGTAGCCGCTTGTCCCATTTTAACTTTTCCAATATCAAGTTCATCAACAGAAACTACAGTCTGCATTTTATTTGGGTCTAAAACCGTTAAAACTGCTTTAGTAGCAGGAATACTGTCTCCTAGATTATAATTAATTGTTGCTACAATACCCGTTACTGGACTTGTAAGACTATTTTTACCAACACTAGCCTGCTTAGCCGCAAGGTCATTTTCTGCCTGAGTAACAGATAGAGTTTGTGATGCAATATTATTGTCTAGTTCAGTGCCATCTATCTTAAATAAGTTAGAGCCTTTACTAACTGTGGAATTTTCAGATACATAAAGATTAGTAATTGTACCTGTTGTACCCTGTACTTCTACCGGAGCGTTTACCGAAAGGGCCGCAGATCCAATAGTTGTACCAGCTTTTGAAAAAGTTGCTATTACTCCTACTGTTAGAGTATCGGGTACTAAAACATTTATTGAAGAGGATCCTTGTCCTTGATTAATACTTGCAATAGTTCCTTGAGCAACAACTGCACCCTTTATACTAACATCCACCACATCACTTTGAGCTAATGTAATTTTAGTTGAATCATAGTTAACACTGGCTTTTAGATTACCATCTGTTGAAATCACCATTATACTTCCTAAACTCTTTGCATTTGCTAGATCATCCCCAACAGCAATATTTACATTTTTAACTCTTCCAGCTGTAGCTGCCTTAGTATAAAGACTAGTTTTACTCTTCACAAGTTTAGCCAAAGCTTGTGTCTGATTAGAAACAGCATTTTTTGCGGATTGTATTGTTAAAGCTGAATTAGAATCTGTTACTTTTGCTAAAAGGTCTCCCGTTTTAATTGCATCGCCCTCTTTAACATTTAAAGTATCTAAGGTTCCACCAGAAGAAGGTATAAGATCAATCTGAGCACTATTGCTTACTGTTCCACTTGCACTTATGCTTGTACTGATAGTGCTTAACTTTACGGTTGTAGTTGTAAATTTAGTATTAGGTGCATTTTTTTTAGCATTATTATAAAGAATATAACTGGTAAGCCCTCCGCCGCATAATACCACTATAATACCGCCTATTACTGAATTTTTAACCTTCTTGTTTTTGAACAACTTAATTTTCATAACATTAACCTTCCTCTCAACTCTAGAATTTCATATTGGTCCTTCATGTTTGGTTTCTATATTTACAATTATAAGGAAGGATTATGGTACTAATATCAAAGATTTGTGTGAACTTTGTGTGATAATAAAAAAGAAACAAGCCTCTATGGTAGGCTTGTCTCTTTGTGAGTTTTGTTCTTCCTTAAATCATCCTGCAAAGGGCTCCCTAAAGCTTATTAACATTATTAACATAAACTTCTGTTTTCCTGTTGATAACTTGTTACTTTCATTTAATAATACATATTAGCTAAGAGGTTTTATCTAAATTTCGCCTTAATAATTCAGAATATATCAAATTGTTTTATTATTCTTATACACATTATTAACATTATCCACAGAATGCCTGTTGATAACTTGTGAATCTTATGTTATTAGACAATATTATACATTTATTTGTGCTATATTTTATATGAATTAGCATACAATAAATATTTTTAATGAGAATTTGAGCTATTAATAATTTTCATTACTAACATTATCCACAGTTTTGTGGATAGTTTGTGGATAGTTTTTATTTTAATTAATTCATTGCATTCTTGCCTTAATTATCAACCGATGAGTTGCTGCTCTTATAGGTGTACAAGTTATTAAGGTCAAGGTAGCATCCTGAGTAGCGTCTAAAACAGAGTATTCCGATGGCTCTACTACCTTTTTATCATAGACAATATACTTATATTCCCCCTTTCTTGTTTTAACATAAATTTCATCCCCCTTATTTATCTCTTCTAATCGGTTAAAATATTCACTATAGGTGTAACTCCTATGACCAGCAACACAAAAATTACCCTTTTGGCCAGCCATGGCTGTTTGTGGAAAATGACCTACTCCATATTTTAAAGTATTCATATCTACGCCTTCTCCGATGGCAACTTTAAGATCTATTTTAGGGATTCTAATTATGCCTATTGTACCAAGTCCCTCAATGGGTTCTTTGTCTTTAGGAACATTATCTTGTTGACTTCTGGTACTTTCAGGACTTTCAGGACTTTCAGCACTATCTTCCTGTTTATAATTTGTAATGCTTTTTTCAAAATCATTCATCATGTTTCGTTGCTTTGTTTCTCCGTAATACCGCATTCCAAAAGCAACTAGAACTATTGCAATCCCTGTAATAACTAAAAGCATTCCAATAGTTCTAGTTGTTATAATTTTTTTCCCTATACCTTTCATAAGCAATTTCTCCTTAATATTAAAAATGTAAAATTAATACTAAAATTATATCATACCTAAAAATAACAATACAAGAAACTTACGTAAGTTATTTATTTTTTAAACTATAGCAAGTTTTCTTAGTTTATGTCATAATAATATTATACAGAATATTCTATTAATTATAGAGGTGAGTTATATGAAAGATAATGTTATTTATATTAACTTTTCCTATCAATATAAAAAGAAAAGATTTATAACCCTATTGGAAAGACTTTTCAATAGAAACTCAACCAAACCTGTTCCTAAATATAAATCAAAAGAGGTTATCAGAATTCAAGCTTTTGAGAAGAAACACATTTTATAAAAAAAGTGGATAGACTTTAGATGCTTAGGCATCTAAAATAAAGTCTATTCATTTTTTTATTTCAACTTGTTCAATACAGGTTTATAATAATACTGAGGTGAGTAAAAATGAGAATTGGTATGGGATACGATGTACATAGATTAGTTGAGAATAGAAAACTGATAATTGGCGGAGTTAATATTTCTTATGAGAAAGGATTACTTGGTCACTCTGATGCCGATGTTCTGCTTCATGCTATAATGGATAGTTTACTGGGAGCTGCTAGCTTAGGTGATATCGGTAAACACTTTCCCGATAACAATGAAAAATACAAGGGTATTTCTAGTGTGTTTTTATTGAAGGAAGTAGGCACTCTTCTGAGTGCAAATCATTATACTATTGTTAATATTGATTCAACTATAATAGCTGAAAAGCCAAAGATGGCACCCTATATTAATGAGATGAGGTTAAATATAGCTTCAGCCCTACACATTGATATTGACAAAGTAAATGTTAAAGCTACCACTGAAGAAGGATTAGGCTTTACAGGACGGCAAGAAGGTATTTCTTCTCAGAGTATTTGCCTTTTAGAAGAGATTAAATAAAGCTCTCAGCCTTATCAACTAATTTCCTAATCAAGATAATTTCTCGAAAGTACTATTTCCTGCAGCATGGAATTTGATGTGCAGAGATTATTCCAGCGAGTAATCCACCAACTTCAAATGCCATGAGGCAGGATTTGTATATTAGAGAAAGTTTCTTAATAAAACTTATCCTTTTGAAACATACCTATTATCCTTAATATGATACCGCCAAAGAAAATCTACCGCTTCCTCTGCATAATCAATTCCAATTCTTTTACTACTTACAATTTCAGGCCTACATTTATCATCTTCCACAAAAAAATCATCCTTACATAAATCAACTCCATTGGCTGTTTTATCTATACCCATAGCTATACATAACTTTCCAGGCCCATTGGTGATGTTCACCCTTTCCTTTTTAGATAGTTCCTCGAAGGTTTTTCCATACCTATTAAAGGCCATCTTATCAACTCCATCTAGGGGCTCAATACCTCTTATTAATACAGCCTGAGGTTCCTCTAGTTCTCCTGCAACAATATTTACGCAACTATACATACCATATATTAAGAAAACATAAAGGATTCCAGGCATACCAAACATTACTTCTGTTCTTTTTGTTCTTTTTCCACCATAAGAATGAGCTGCCTTATCTTCTATTCCCATATAGGCTTCTACCTCAACAATTCTTCCGCTGACCTTTTGTCCATTAATCTTATGAACTAATACCTTTCCGACCAAGTCTTGTGCCAACTGAATAGAAGATTTTCTATAAAAACTTCGTTCTAATTTATTCAAATTACAGTCCTCCAAAAACCACACTTTAACTCTATTATTAAACAACAGCTCTGAAAAAATACATTCTAAGTATTGCTTTACATATGAAAATCCCTTGGACTTACTCCCATTATTAAAAAGGTTACCATCAAAGCCACCTCTATAAATTGTCAAATGTAACCCAATAAGAAAGGGACCGTCTAAAATAAAATTACTTTCAGACTGCCCCTTTTATTTTTATTGAAACAAATACACAGAAATATTACTTACTATTTTATCCATTTCATCTTTGCTCATAGTTATATTAGATAGTACTATAATAGTTGAATCATCTTTTATAAATCTAGAAATGGAGCCTGAAAATCCACTAACATTATTAGTTTGAAATATAACCTTGTGCCCTGCATAACTGTCTAAAGACCAACCATTAACATAATCCTTACCTTCCTCAGCATTAAAAAATTTATTAATTTGTTTTTTATCAATAATTTTTTCGCCATATAAGGCTCTATCCCATAAATATAAATCTCCGATAGTTGAATACATACCTGAAGAGGAGAACCATCTAGATGGATCTTGATATATTACATTCTCTAACTTGCCTTCCTCATTTACATTATATCCATTTGCTTTATTTTTTATAATTACTTCATTTTCAATAAGTCCTGTGTTATTCATTTTAAGTGGTTTTAATAAATATTCATTAATATAATCAAAATATTTTTTACCTGATATTTTTTCAATTATAAATCCAAGCAAAATATAATTTGAATCACTATATTTATTCTTACTACCAGGAACAAATTCTAAGGGCTTACTTTTAAAGCTATCTATTACCTTCTGCAAAGGATAATTTAATCTAGCCACACTATTGAACTCATCTAAAGTCGTATAGTTTGGTATTCCAGAAGTATGATTCAAAAGCTGGCTAATAGTGATTTTATCTCCCTTAGGATAACTAGGAATATATTTGACTACAGTATCCTCCACACTCAAAACGCCCTTTTGTTCCATTTGTAGTATAGCTGCTGCAGTAAAACTATTAGTTATATTTCCAATTCTAAATTTAGTATCTAAATTAGTGCTAACAGTTAATTCATAGTTTGCATTTCCTATAGCTTTATTGGTTAATATTGTGCCTTTTTTAGCAACAAGCACAGCACCACTAAAATTCTTATCCTTTGAAAGTGTATCTACATATGCATTTATCTTATTAGTAAGTTCTTCGTTTACTTTTTTTGTGGACTTTCCACAACCATTTAGTAATCCAAAGGTAAAAATTATCAATAAAAAAATTACTCTTTTTTTTACTCTCATAAAATCACATCCTTCTACAAATTAAACATGCCTACTTACTAATTTCTACAAAAGTCTCTAAATTCCTCTTACAAATCTAAAAAAAATAGCACACATTACTGTGCGCTATTTTCTTAACTTTAATTCAACCTTTTCTGGACTTGCCTTTACATTTAATAAATCTAAAATAAACATAAAGAGAGGAACTCCTAATAACAATCCCCAAACCCCCATGAAATGTTCTGATACTAAAAGTGTTATAAAGATAAAGAATACTGGAAGTTCAGTTTTATCTGCCATAAATTTAGGGTTTAATACGTAGCTTTCAAGAGAATGTAATACAGCAATAAGAATTATAACATATACAATCATTTTCACTCCACCAACAGTATAAGCTATTATACAAAGTGGTATCAAAGATACTATGGTTCCAGCTACCGGAACTAGACTAAATATAAAAATCATAACCCCTAAGCCTAATACTGATGGGAAATTCATTATAAATAGAGCAATAGTTGAAAGAACACTATTAGCAAAGGCTATTAGTATTTGTGCCTGAATAACTTTTCCAAAGGAATTCAGAAAGTTCCTGCCAAAATCTCTAATATATTTATACATACCTGAGACTCTGCTGTTATCAAATTTCACTACAAATTTTTTTACTTTATCCTTTTCAACCATAAAGAAAAGGCTTAAAATCAAAGAAACAAATATGTTAAAACTCCATGTACCTACATTTGTTGCATATTTCATAAACTGGTCCCATCCGATACCCTTTGATATGGATGTAAAATTAATATCATGTACATATGGCACAATATAATCTTTAATAAATCCTTCATCTATAGAATCAATATCAAACTTTGAGATTTCTGTTCCAATTTCACCTATTTGCTTAATCATTACAGGTATATAATTATAAACTACAATCACTATAGCTACAAACATTAAAGCATACAAAATAGTAGTAACTAAGACTTGATTAACTTTAATATATTTATCCAGCCTAGTTGTAACAGCCTTTTGTAAACTGTAAGTTATATAGGTAAATAAAAATGTCATTAAAAACAAATTAAGCATTCCTTTTAATAAATACATGAAAAATATTAACACCAATAGCACAAGTAGCCTTTTTGTAATATCTTTCTTAAAAAATTCCTTAAAAAATTCCACTTTCGACCAGCCCCCTTTTAAATATTATATACTGTAATTAACATTCATGCACTAATTTTATTAGAAAATAACAACTATTTATATTATGGTCAACAATTAATTATATAATCAATTGTTATAAAAAAAATAGACAACTCAGTGTCTATTTTTTTTACATGCCTTAACTTCCTAAGGTTGCTACCATAACTGCCTTAATTGTATGCATTCTATTTTCAGCTTCATCAAATACTACTGAATGGCTGCTTTCAAATACTTCATCAGTTACTTCCAATCCCTTTAACCCGTATTTTTTATATATATCCATTCCTACTTTTGTTTTAAGATCATGAAAGGCTGGCAAACAGTGTTCAAAAATCACCTTATCATTTCCTGTTAGTTTAATCATTTCCATATTAACCTGATATGGTCTTAGAAGATTTATTCTACTCTCCCATACCTCCTCTGGTTCTCCCATAGAAACCCATACATCAGTGTATATAACATCTGCATCTTTAACACCTTCAGCCACATTATCAGTGCATGTAATCTTTGCACCAGTTTCTTGCGCAACTGCTTTACATTTAGCAAGAAGTTCTTCTGTTGGAAACAATTCTTTTGGGGACAACATTCTAAAGTCCATTCCCATCTTAACTGCACCAATCATAAGTGCATTAGCCACATTATTTCTTCCATCTCCAGAATACACAAATACAATTTTATTAAGTGGCTTATTTATATGTTCTTTAATTGTTAAAAAATCAGCTAATACTTGGGTTGGATGATCTGCATCCGTAAGTCCATTCCATACTGGAACACCTGAATATGCTGCTAAGGTTTCAACAACCTCTTGACCATATCCTCTATATTCAATGCCATCATACATTCTTCCAAGCACTCTAGCAGTATCTTCTATAGATTCTTTTTTACCCATTTGGCTTCCTGTTGGCCCAAGGTATGTAACATGTGCTCCTTGGTCTAGAGCTGCTACTTCGAAGGCACAGCGTGTTCTAGTTGAATCTTTTTCAAATAATAGGACTATATTTTTACCCTTTAATTTTTGTTGCTCTGTCCCTGCATACTTAGCCTTCTTTAAATCTTCTGAAAGTTGAAGAAAATGATTAATTTCCTTTGGAGTAAAATCCAAAAGTGTTAAAAAACTTCTATTTCTTAAATTATACATGTGCATTCCTCCTGATTATTCTATATTTTCTCTATATAAAGGCATAGACATACATCTCGGACCACCTCTACCTCTAGAGAGTTCTCCAGAGGGAATCGCATAAACTAATACATTATGTTTATCTAAAATTTCATTTGTTACATAGTTTCTTTCATAAGTAATAACCTTGCCTGGAGAAATTGCCAAAGTATTTGATCCATCGTTCCACTGCTCTCTACCAGCAATTACCTTATCTCCACCACCACATCTAATTAGTGTTATGTCTTTATTCAAATACTTTGAAAGTATCTTCTCTAAGGTATCCATCTCTTCATTTACTAGTAAATGTTTGTTTTCATAATCATAGGTTATTGAAGTAACCTTTAAAGAGCCTTCAATTCCTTGATGCACAGTAAACTTGTCATAATCAATCATTGTAAAAACCGTATCAAGATGCATAAAAGCCCTTGCCTTTGGAATTTCAAAAATTAATACCGTCTTAAAACTTTCTCCAGCCTCAAAGATATTTTTAGCCATTTTTAAAACTGCTTCAGAATCAGTTCTTGCACTATGTCCAATAGCTAGCACATCCTTGGATAGAACCAGCTCATCTCCGCCCTCAAGACAATATACTTCCTCTCTATCATACCATGTTTTGATATTAGAGTTCTTAAATTCACCATGATATTGAAAAATATATTTTCCAAAAATAGTTTCACGTTTTCTAGTCTGCGTTCTCATTGAATTAATACTTATCCCTGATCCTATGGTAGCAAAGGGATCTCTAGTAAAATAAAGATTAGGCATAGGGTCCATTAAGAAGGGATAATCGTCCCCATCTTCACTTAGATCTAAGTCCTTTTTTCTGACCCCTGCCATAATCTTATCGATCATAGCTTTTACAGGCATAGAAACTAAAAGTTCCCTTAAGGCGGAGTGCAAACCTACTTCTCTTATTCCACTCTCAAGTATAACTTCTCTAAGAAACCTCTCTTTAACAGCCGACTCCTTTACTGCTTCCGCTACTAGATTCTCCAAATATAAAACTTCTGCCCCATTATCTCTTAAAACTTTGGCAAAGTTATCATGTTCTTGTCTCGCTACCTTTAAATATGGAATATCATCAAAGAGTAGTGGGCTTAAGTAATTTGGTGTAAGATTTTCAATCTCTTGGCCAGGTCTGTGTAACAACACAGTAGCTAAATCCCCAATTTCTGAGTAAACTTGAATATTTCTCTTAACCATTTCTCCCCCCCTTAATTAAAGCTATAATTTCAAATAGCCTTTCTATATTAACGTTCATTAATAAACCGAGTTCCTGAAGTTCCTTTAAGTGCAGCTTTTGCACTGCTAAGCGATGCTATTATGGCTATTTTATCCTTACCACATTCAACAAATTTCTTGCAAGCCTCCACTTTAGGAAGCATACTGCCTGGAGCAAATTGATTTTCACTTATATATCTTTCAACTTCTTCTATATTTAAAACGTCTAAGGCTTTCTCCTCGGGTTTGTTATAATTAATAAATACCTTATCCACTGCGGTTAAAATTAACAGTACATCAGCGTCTATAATTTCAGCAAGTTTTTCTGCAGCAAAGTCTTTATCTATTACAGCTGCTACGCCTTTAATACTATCATTTTCTACTATAACAGGAATACCACCCCCACCGCAAGAAATAACTATAACGCCAGCGTCTATTAATGTTTTTATTATATCTTTTTCAATAACATCTATAGGCTTTGGGGAAGCTACTGTTCTCCTAAAACCTCTGCCTGCATCTTCTTTCATTACATAACCTTGTTCTTGTTCTAACTTTAATGCATCCTCTTCACTATAAAAGGAGCCAATAGGCTTAGTAGGATTTTGAAAACCCGGATCATCCTTGTCAACAACTACCTGAGTAACTATAGTTCCTACAGATTTCTTTACTCCAAAACGCTTAAGTTCTTCTTCTATTGCATTTTGAAGATGATATCCTATATAACCTTGAGAAAATGCTCCACAAACATCAAATGGGAACAATATATTCGATTCATTAAATCTATGCCCAGATTCCACGGTATTAAGTATTTGACCAACTTGTGGTCCATTACCATGAACAACTACTACAGTGTGTCCTTCTCTAATTAATTCTATTATAGATTTAGCTGTTTCTTTACATGTCAATAATTGAGCTTGTGGACTTGCATCCTTTGGGTTTGACTGCAAAGCATTTCCACCTAGAGCTAAGACAATTTTCATCCAGATAACCCCCCTTAATCATAGTATTTTTCTTCTTTTGCATTATTATAGTACTATCCATTTTATGCATTGTCAACACTTGCTACATTCATAGTTTTTGCATAAATATTCTTAAGTATACTCCATTATATATTCAATTTAGTTAAGCATAGTAAACTCAATAAAACATCAACTTTAAAAAGCACACTAAAATCTGCTTGTTGTCCTCCATATTACTGCATAATTATATATAAATGTTGAATATAATTCGAAAAATTTATTATGTTTTTTATTCCCTATCATTATTATAAAATAAATAAAGCGCTAATCTAATTAACGCTTTATTATATATATAGTTTTCTAAAGGGGAAAACCTTATATACTTATGTTATCACCAGTTTGTTAATAAACTATTAACTATTGGTTACATATTGATGAACCCCTGAAAATTCATGTATACTCATAATTTTTATAAGTTTATTTTGAACTTTATCATAAATAATCGCATAAAATAATTCCAAAATTTAACATACAACTTATTTCGACATAAATTGGCCTTTTACCCTTTTGTACTAATATTCCGCCCTAGTATTAGCAGTTGTCCACAGTTTCAAATTTATTGTGCACAGTTTCTGTGGATAACCCTTAAATATCGCTATATTTTCATTCTGTTAAACATTTCAATATTTTAATCCACATTACCCACAGTTGCCCTGTTGATAACTTGTAAAATATTTGTGGACTAGCTGTTAGTAATGATTTTTTAATAGATTTTCAATACATATTTTGGAATTAATTTCAGTCAACTTTGACCAAATATTTAATAACCATGAAAATTATCAACACCCCAATAACTACCAAAGTGAAATAAACACCTTTATGTAAATAAAAAAAGTACTTTGGGATATAATAAACCAAAGTACTAGAATTTTATAGCTCTTCTTCACTTTCAGTTTTTGTACTTTTGCTCTCTAATTCATTTAATATCTTTATTTCATAAAACATAATTACATAACAAATCCCACCAAATATAAAAAATATGGCTATGTTAGGAATTGTGTACAAAATAAATCCGGCGCAAACAATTGAAGTCAAGATAAAAAAAGTAATATGTATTTTTTTTATTGAGTAAACAAAAGAGAATTTTATTATATCAGTTGTTTTCAAATAAAATCTTGAAAGTAAAGGGAACGCATATAATCCAATGATAAATATCAATACAATTAAAGCTATGAAGAAAGGTGTAAAGTAATTACCATACTTCATGGCAGAAAAATATTTTATATCTACAATAGATACTAGTATTGCTGTACATTCAATAAACCCTAAAATAAAGGCTTGTTTAAAATTACTTTTATAAGACTTAAAAAAATAGGATGTTATCGATATATCCTTTTCTCTTATGATCTTGCCAACAGTTGCATAAATAGCAGCTAAAGCAGGACCCATAGGCAGTAATGCTAAATATAATAGTACATAGGTGCTACTAATGTCCTTGCCAAAACTCAGTAAATATATTACCAATAAAATATTACACAACATGAAATACATATTACTTGCAAAAATCCACATTATATAATTAAACAAAGTATACATTGGGCCTTCTCCAAATTCCTTCTTACTCGCCATCTTACTCTCCCCATTTTCATATTAAATTTACGTGTGTTTAAACAACATTTTTATTATATCACATTAATATATTCTAAAACAATTTTAGTTTAAAATCCCTTTTTCTCAACCAATTTATTTCTCTATTTAATTATTTAAAAAAATTTATAAATTTTTCCTTCTTTATAAGTATTGGCTTTATAATCTATATAATATATATTAAATCTTATATTTCTTTTACACATATTTCCTTAATTGCTTGAAAGTTCTTATTATAAAGTTTCTTTAATCCTAAATTTCAATTTGAATTTGAAATATTTATATTTATTGTACAAGCTTTTCGACATTAATTTTACGTTATCCATAAACTTACTATTTTATTAAATATGCATTCCTAGGGAAATACGGGTGTAAATCTATTGACATTTGAATAATATGGTAGTATATTAACTATTAGATGGAAGTTAGCAAGAAATATGTAGCTTAACCAAAAAATAATTAAATTACATATTGACTTTATATGTAATATTTGCTATTATTTAATTGACAGTATGTCGAACAATGTAATATAAGGAGGAATATTAAATGAAATCAACCGGTGTTGTAAGAAGAGTAGATGAATTAGGAAGAATTGTTATTCCAATAGAATTGAGAAGAACTTTAGATATCGCTGAAAAAGATGCATTAGAAATTTATGTAGACGGCGAGCAAATAATCCTTAAAAAATATGAGCCAGCTTGTATTTTCTGTGGAGATGCAAGAGATGTAATTAATTACAGAGGAAAAAATATTTGTAAGGCTTGTTTAGCAGATATTAGAGCTGAAAAAGAATAAATTGATTTTAATTAATAAAAAAACCATTCAGGTAACTGTGTGGTTTTTTATTTTTGAATTTAGAGACATATTTAAAAGGCTTCTGGTATTATAACCAGAAGCCTAAATATTAATCTACTAATATACTCTTTTAGCACATATAAAATCAGATCGACCCATAGCAGATACTTTTATAACATCTCCTGTATGAGGTGCATGAATGTAGCAACCTTCACCTACATATATCCCTACATGATGTATACTTCTCATGGTTTTTCCAAAGAAAACTAAATCTCCTGGTTGTAAATTATCTCTAGAAACACTACTACCTTGAGATGCTTGGTCAACTGCAACTCTATTTAAAGTTACTCCAAAATGTGCAAAAACATATTTTGTATAACCTGAGCAATCAAAGGTTGCCGGGCCATTAGCTCCATACACATATGGTCTGCCCATAAATTGATAAGCATATGAAACTATAGCATTAGAGGAAATAGGAATTGCTCCTCTTGAATTATTTGAAGCAGGTAGTCCCGCAGTCATCTGTGCAATTAAAGCCTTTGCACGATTTATATCAGCCTCAAATTTACTTTGTTCACTTTTAGCTTGGACTATGAATGTCTGTTGTACTTTTCTATCACTAGTAAGCTTGGCTAATTTTGTTTCACTATCTTTCACTAAGGCTTCTAACTTAGCCTTATCTTTATCTAAAACAGCTTTGGTATTTTTTACAATATCTTGTTGAATCTTTAAATCTGCTAATATTTTATTATCAAGTTCTGCTAATTTCTTAACTGTATCAATTCTAGCTAAAAAATCGGACATGCCCTTTGACTCAAAAAGTACTCCTAAATATCCTGCTGCTCCATCATTTCCGTTAATATAAATTGCTCGCATTCTTTCATCAAAAAGCTCTTGTTCTTCATTCATCAAAGTTTGAGCTGCAGCAATATCTTTCTCAACCTTTTCAATTTGAATTTTAGAATTAGAGATTTGAACTTTGTTACTAGCAATATTTCCTTCCGCAATGCTAATGCTTTCATCTAGAGCCTCTATCTTACTTTCAATTGACTCTGTTGCTTCTTTTGATTGATTAATCATGTTGTTGTTTTTATCAATAATATCTTGTTGTTGTTGTCTATCTGAAACAGGATCAGCAAATATGGTTGTGCTTAATGAAAACAACATACTAAAAGCAATAACACTAGTCAATACCTTCTTACGCAAACTAGTCCCCCCTTTAAATAACAATAGATTCTTTCAAATTCTTTTTTTATTATATCACTAAATTGTAGGAATCAACAACGTAAATAGGTACATGTTAATAGAATAGTAACATTTTGGCTTTCTAGAGTTCAATAGAATGCCTATATATCTCAGACTTTGTAATCCTCCTATCCTTTGCGACCCTCTTGATGGCCTCTTTTTTATCAATTCCTTCGGCTATATACTTTTTAATATGCTCTTCTATTGTTAGCATATCCCATTTAGAGATTCTTTCTTCTTCAATTTCTTCTAACGGTTTGCCCTGAATAACAATTACAAACTCTCCTCTAGGAGCATTATTTATAAAATATTCACAAGCCCCCTCAATATCTGTTCGTAGGACCTGTTCATAATGCTTTGTGAGCTCTCTACAAATTGAGATTTTTCTATTTCCCAAGTTATCTTTAAGAAAGTTTAATGTATTTAATAATCTATGAGGAGCCTCATAGATTATTATAGTTTCAGTTCGATCCTTCATTTCTTGTACTATAGGTCTCCTATCTTTATCTTCCCTAGGTAGGAACCCTTTAAATACGAACTTAGTTGTATCTAGCCCTGAATAAACCAAAGCTGTAGCAAAGGCCGTAGCCCCTGGCAAAACTTCAAAAGGGAGGTTTTCTTCAATACATCGTTTTACGATGATACTTCCTGGATCTGAAATCCCAGGCATCCCTGCATCTGTTACCAATGCAATATTTAACCCTGCCTTAAGCTTTCCAATCAATTCATCACTTTTCCCTAATTCATTATGCATATGATAGCTAATCAGGGTTTTTTTAATCTCAAAATGATTAAGTAGTTTTAAACTATTTCTCGTATCCTCAGCTGCAATAATATCAACAAATTTTAAAGTTTCAAGAGCTCTTAAGGTAATATCCTTTAAGTTTCCAATTGGTGTTGTTACTAAATATAACTTTCCGTACTCCATGTCTTTACCTTCCTTACGTTATTTATTTTCTACCGTATATTTTATTAATTTCATCACTATAACTTCCATCTTCATCATGCACATATAAGGATGTCTCCCATTTTAAAAATTGTCCGCCATACTTTTGCCCCTCAATGAGCACAATATTAGGAGCCTTTCCTATAGATGGATAAACCATTTTTATAACTTTAGGCTCCATGCGATGCTTTCGCATAGTACAAAATATATCTGCTAATCTCTCCGGTCTGTGAACTATATACATTCTGCCATTATCCTTAAGTACCTTCACAGTTGCAATAATTACATCCTCAAGAGTACAGCATATTTCATGTCTAGCAATGGCATTTTTGTCATCTAAATTAATTATTCCTGAGTCCTTTAATTTATATGGAGGATTAACAGTTACTACATCAGCCTTAGGAAGTGTCTTTAAGAGTTCTTTATCTCTTAGATCCCCACTAATAAATCCTATTCTAGTCTCAAGCTTATTATACCTAATTGATCTTTGAGCCATTTCAACCATACTTTCTTGAATCTCAATTCCAGTAATATAGGAAGCGTTAGTTTTTCCCGCTAGAATGAAGGGAACTATGCCTGTTCCAGTACAAAAGTCTATTACGTTTGCACCCTTAGGAATTCTAGCGAAATTTGCCAAAAGAACTGCATCTACACCAAATCTAAAGGCATCCTTCTTTTGAATTACCTTAATTCCATTTAAATCTAAATCATCTATAGTCTCATCATCCATTATAAAATCCATCATAACCCTCGCTTTTACATTTATTATATACTACGGTTTACAAAAGCCAAAGGCTTTTCTGCCATCAGAAAAGCCTTTAATACTTTATTTGGTTTGATTACTTTCAGTAGAGCTGTACTTATTATCCAAAATAACTATATCAACTCTTCTATTTGCAGCCCTTCCGGACTCAGAGCTGTTTGCTGCTACAGGTCTATACTCGCCGTTAGACCTTGAAGCAATCCTTACAGGTGGTATGTTCGCTTTATTTATAAGTGCTCTTGTTACATTATCCGCTCTAGCTGATGCTAGGGACCAATTATCTTTAAATTGGTAGGTGCTAATAGGAACATTATCAGTATTTCCTTCTATTACAACATAATTATTAATAGTATTAAGCATTTTACCAATCTCAACAAGCTTACTTTCAGAATTTGGTTTCAAATCAGCTTGTCCACTATCAAAGATAAGAGTATCACTAATACTTATAACCAAACCTCTTTCTTGGATAACAGCTGAAGCACTTGCTTTTATGCCATTATTTTCTAAATACTTATCAACTTGATTTTTTAAATCTTTCAGCTTGTTCTCCTCAGCTTTAGTTGAGTCAGCCTGCACAGAAGGATTGTCAACAGGAGCAATTATATCGTTACTAGTCCCACCTTGCCCAAGCATGAGTGCGGCTCCTTGTCCATCTCCAAGGGCTGAATTTAAAGAAGCAGCTACTTGAGCATATTTCTTACTATCAACATTACTCATTGCATACATAACTAAAAAAAATATCATAAGCAGAGTAATGAAATCAGCATAACTTAGAAGCCATCTTTCTCCATTTTCCTTCTCCACCCTCTTTTTCATTAAACTTCAGCTCCCTTATCAAGTTGTTCATATTCACGTAGTTGCTTTCCATCCAAGAAACTCTTAAGCTTTTCCCCTATTACATTAGGGTTAACCCCTTCCTGTATAAGTGTTACAGCTTCAATTATGAGCATCTTTTCTTTCACTTCGTCAGCATCCAAAGCCTTAAGCTTTGCAGCTATAGGAATAGCAAACAAATTTGCATAAGCAAGTCCATAGAAAGTACAAATAAATGCAGGTGCTATAACTTCACCTAAATTACTAGAGTCTCCACCTAAATTGCCTAAAACATGAATTAACCCCAAAACTGTACCTATAATTCCTAATGTTGGTGAAAGCCCTCCTGATGCTCCAAATATTTCAGCCCCTGAATGATGCCTTTCAGACATCATCTCCATCTGAAGTTCTAAAGTGCTCTTTACAGACTGAGGTTCTAAACCATCAACTACCATTTGTAGCCCTTTTTTAATATAAGGATCTACTTCAGCGTTACCAGAAATTTCAGATTCCAAACTTAAAAGACCATTTCTTCTAGTTTTTGTTGAAACATCTTTAAAATAATAAATAAGCTTAGGTAAATCATTTTTTTTATTACCAAAAGCAATTTTCATCATTTTAGGCGTTTTTTTTATACTTTCCAGTGGAAATGATGCAAAAACAGCACAGGCTGTACCCACAAAAACTATTATAGCAGCAGTTAAAGACACCAGCCCGTTAATATGTCCACCTTCTAAAATAAAAGCACCTATTACTGCAACAATACTCAATATCATGGCTATTAAAGAACTCAAATTTAATTCCCCCAATCAGAAATATACTATATTATTAAAATACTATTCGACAATCTACATAGATATAAGTATAGATTGTTATCTTTTTCATGTCAATAATTATATCTTTGACATAATTCTCATATTTTAGTATATATGAAATCACTAATAAATACAACTTTCGACTTTTAAAAAAATAATATAATAATTTAATCATTAAATTCATTATTTAATTAAAAATCCTATAATGCTATAATAATTTGTAAATGGCAAAATTATTATTTATTTATCTGTATATATGAGGAGGTATTACTATGAAGAATATAGGTCTTGTCCTTGAAGGTGGCGGTATGAGAGGTGTGTATACCGCTGGAGTTCTAGACCTTTTTATGGATAAGGATATTTATTTCCCCTATGTTATAGGGGTTTCAGCGGGAGCCTGTAATGCTGCCTCCTACCTTTCAAGACAAAAGGGAAGAAGTAAAGAAATTAATATAGGATTTATTAATGATCACAGGTATCTAAGTTTTAGAAATTTATTAAAGGAAAGGAGTATTTTTGGAATGAAGTTTATGTTTGATGAGCTTCCAAATAGACTGGTTCCCTTTGACTATGCTACTTATAACAAGTCAGAGACTACCTTTGTTATAGTGGCAACCGACTGTATATCAGGAAAACCCGTGTATTTTTATAAAAAAAAGGGCCATGACATACTTAATCAATTAAAAGCTTCTTGCAGTCTTCCCTTTCTATCCCCAATTATAACTATCAACGGAATGAAACTATTAGATGGAGGTATATCAGACTCCATTCCAATAAAAAAAGCCATAGAAGATGGCACTAAGCGAAATGTAATTATATTAACTAGAAATAAAGGTTATAGAAAAAAACCTACCAAGGGAAATTTTATTTCCAGAAAGATATATAAAAACTATGATTGTTTAATAGAAGCAATTAACAATAGATATAAAGTTTATAATGAAACCCTTGATTATATAGAGATGTTAGAGGCAAATAAACAAGTTTTTGTTATACGCCCAAGTGAGCTCCTTAATGTTGGTAGGCTTGAAAAAAACAAACAAAAACTGGAGGACCTATTCAATCAAGGTTACTCTGATGCAGAAAAATGTTGTGGAGAACTAAATGAATGGCTTAATGCATACTAATGAAAAATAAAAAAGACCATCAATAGGATGGTCTTTTTAGACTAAAGTTATTCCTGAACTGGTGAACCAACAGGACAAACATTAGCACAACTTCCACAATCAATACAAGCTGCTGCATCAATATCGAATTGAGTATCTCCTTGAGTAATAGCGTTAGTTGGACATTCTGATGCACAAGCTCCACAGCTAATACAGGTATCTATAATTTTATAAGCCATAATTACTGCACCTCCTTAAAGTTTTGGACAAGCGTCCAATTGATATTTTACCACGTTTCACTATTTTTTTAAAGGTTATTTTTACAAAACAGAATACCCTGAATCTTCAATTGACAGTATTAAATCATCTTCCTTTATAAAGAAGTCATCATAAACTACATTAACCTCTCCTTTTTCAAGGCTCACCTGGCAGGCAATAACCCCTTCCATATTTGAAATAGCATTTCTTACGTTCGAAACATCCTCTAGGGTTTTCATACTGCTAACTTTAAATAAAGATTTCATGGTATCCCCCTCAGTCCTCTTTTAATAAATCCTTAATAACATTTTGATCTATATTCACATTTTCAACTTCAATTTTAATCTCTTCTTCACTTATAGCGCCTTCAAATCCACCAGAAACTAAAGTAACCTCTGCAATATTAATGTCTTTAATTACTTCCTCTCCTTCAAGTTGAAGCTTAACCCTAACAGATTCCTTAACAGCACTATTTGCAATGACTTCTCCTCTACCAAAAGGGGTATCAATTATTGAAAAAACTCTAGGCAATCTCTTTCTTGTATATTCATAAGTTGACTGCTCATAATTTAGACAACACATAAGCCTTCCACAAATCCCTGATATCTTTGTTGGATTTAGTGAAAGATTTTGTTCTTTAGCCATTTTTATTGATACAGGTGCAAAGTCTCCTAGATATGATGAACAGCATAAAGGTCTTCCGCAAGGTCCTATTCCACCAATCATCTTAGCCTCATCTCTTACCCCAATCTGCCTTAACTCAATTCTGGTTCTAAATACTGCTGCTAAGTCTTTTACTAACTCTCTAAAGTCCACTCTTCCGTCTGCAGTGAAATAAAAAATCACCTTATTATTATCAAAGGTATACTCCACATCAATAAGTTTCATATTAAGATTATGTTTATTTACCTTCTCAAGGCAAATCTCTATTGCTTGCTTTTCTTTTTCTTTATTTTCAAAATGTCTTTTTACATCCTCAGAATCTGCTTTTCTGATTACGCCTTTCAGAGGTTGTATTATCTCAATCTCATCCACCTGTTTATTTGCGATAACACAAGTTCCAAATTCTACTCCTCTAGCGGTTTCCACAATAACACAATTTTCCTTATCTATAATTAAATCTCCAGGGCTGAAGTAATATATTTTACCAGCCTTCTTGAAACGTATTCCTACAACTGCTACCATTCTATACCTCCTGTATATTTAAAAGCATGGAATCTACTGCTAATGCAATATTTACATTCTTCGCTAAATTTTGTGCTGTATCATTTACAACTTCTATCATACCACTGAGTTTGTTAAATGAAAATACGTCAGCTAGTTCTTTTATATTTAAAATTTTATCGCGATTTATTACCAATGTCTCATCCCTTGTTTCTTTATATATAATTAAGTCTCTTATGTAATACAAAAGACATATTAAAACGTCTCTCCAAATCAACTTATTTTTCAAGAAAAACTCTTGATATTTTAATATTTCTTGTTTTTTGTCATACTGGCAAGTTTTCAAGATATCTAGGACAGTGCTCCTTATTTCCATAAATAAAGCATCATTGAAGAAACTCATGGCTCTACCAGGAATACCGTCACAAAAGGAAATCATTATTTCTAGTTTATCCTTATCAAGCTCCGGAAAATCTCTATTTAAGAAAAATCTTATATCTTTACTATTTAATCTTTTTAAGTTATGAATCTGGCACCTAGATTTTATGGTATCTAAAATACCTTCTTGGCTTTTACAAAGAAGTATAATAAAAACGCCTTTCGGAGGCTCCTCAATAGTCTTTAAAAAAGCATTTTGCGCATCCACGGTCATTCGATCCGCTTCATGAACAATTATAACCTTTCTATCACCTTCGAAAGGTTTCTTATTTATCTCGTCAATTATATTTAAAACCTCACTAATACCAATAGACTGCTTCCCCTTGGCAATTCTTCGCTGTATAATATCAACATAATCTTTAACTTCTTTTTTACCAATTATATTAATGGAAAATTCCTTTGATATTATACTTTTCCCTATGCCATCTTCCCCACAAAATATATGGGCATGAGAGATAGTTCCCATACTTAATGAATTATAAAGTTGTTTTTTTACTTCCTCATGTCCAATAATATTTTCAAAGCTCACCTCAAACTCTCCATTCCTAAAAATCTATATTTTTAAAAACTTGTCTACATCAACTACGAATATAGTGGCTCCACCAACTTCCACTTCAACAGGATAGGGTATATAAACTCCCGTTGACCCAGCCACTGGTGAGGGTGATGTTACAACTTGTTCACGGGTCCTACAAACTTCTTCTATTACAGCTAGAACATCGTCTACCTTATCTTTTTCTACACCAATCATTAGGGTAGTATTACCTGATCTGAGGAATCCCCCAGTTGTTGCCAACTTAGTCACTCTAAATCCCTTATCAGTTAACTCTTCAAGTAAATCTGCCGCATCATCATCTTGGACAATAGTAATAATTAATTTCATTACAATCATTCCTCTCAATAAATATATTATTATAGTCTAATCATATATTCTTTATTTTATCATACTTTTTAATTGGTATCTATTAATTCAATTTAGATTGAAGAATCTTAATAATATCTTCATGTATAAGGTGTTCGTCTTTACTAGCATCTATATTATTAATATTGCTATATGTTTTGCCAATAACTTCATAGCCTAAAAAAACATTTTTATGGAATTCATCTCCACTATTTTCAAGTCTATCAAATTCCTTTTGTAATGCTTTTCTTTTTAGACCCTCCTCAAAAGATATATTTAACATGAAGATCAGATCTGCTTCAAGCCCATCAAGTGCTGCATCATTTATGCCTTTTATTCTCTCTATTCCAAGGTTTCTAGCTATTCCTTGATAAACAATAGATGAATGTACAAATCTATCACAAATCACTATTTTTCCAGCGTTAATAGCTGGCTTAACTATTTCACTAACAAGTTGTGCTCTTGAAGCCGCATAGAGTAAAGCCTCACACATTGCGTTCATATCCGCATTCTTGTTATCAAGAATTATATTTCTAATTTTTTCTCCAATAAAAGTGCCTCCAGGTTCTCTAGTGAAAATAACCTCGTAACCTCTATCCTTTAAATATTTCTTTAATAATTCAACTTGTGTTGACTTTCCCGAACCATCCGGTCCCTCAAACGTTATAAGTAATCCCCTTTTCATGTTCATCCTCCAATACAAGTATTTTACTATTCTTTATACCTAAAACCGTATTTCCTTTTTCCACATAATATTTTACCACATTTACTAGGTTTTCTTCCACTTTTTCTCCTAAAGATATAAGTGGTACTCCAGGTGGATACGGTACCACTGCCCCTGCACATACTTTACCAATAGAGTCTTCTACCCTTATCCATACTTTGTTTTTAGCCATTACTTCATAGGGCTGAAAGATAAGGTTGGGTATTTCATTTAATATTATCTCACAATATTCTTCTTTCATAGTTTCAATTGGACAACTTTTCATAGCCTCGTACAGCATATTAAAATCTTCTTCCTTATTAAAAGGAGAAAAAATTAGAACTATATTTCTACCATCACACATTTCAGGCTGAATTTTTTTGCTTTTTAAATACTCATATACTAATTCCGCACTATAGCCTTTTTCTATATTAATAACATATCGAGTTAAATCTATGCTTTCCATATCTTCCTTATCTAGAACATGTACATGGAGAATTTCATTTATTAATGTTCTATATTTTGAGGAACAAAATAAAAGGTTAAAATATGCTTGTCCACCGAACTCTTGAAGATAATACCTAGCATAATCCATAGAGCACATAATCATATAAGAGGGGCTTGTACTTAAAAATGCACTAACATAAAAATCTACTTTTTCAATAAGACTTTCATCATTAACATGTAAAAAAGATCCTTGATTAAGAGTTGGTAATGTCTTATGTGCACTCATAACTACAAGGTCTGCCCCAAGCTTCACTGCACTTTCAGGCAAAAGATTATGTACTCCAAAATGAGCGCCATGAGCAGAATCAACTAAAACCTTTATATTGTACTTTTTACATTCTCTAATGATTAATTCTAAATTGGTACAAATTCCATAGTAATTAGGATATGTTATTATTATCCCCTTTGCATCAGTATTTAGGCTAATCGTATGTAATTGATGCTCTATATCTATGGACATAGGTGCATCATATTCAGGATGAATTTTATTTTTAATAAATACAGGTCTTAATTTTCTTAGTATTATGGCATTTAGAATTGACCTATGACAATTTCTCTCTACTAAGACCTTATCACCCTCATTTAAACAAGAAAATATCATAACAAGATTGCCACTAGTGCTACCATTCACTAAAAAATAAGCTTTCTTGCTTTTATAATATTCTCTTAAAAGCTCTTGGGCTTCTCTTATTATACCCTGAGGCAAATGAAGATTATCTACACCATCAACCTCAGTAATATCACATTTTATAAAATTCTCATAAAGTTCCTGCCCTATAGATGTTTCCTTAAAGCCTAGCCCCGCCTTATGGCCTGGCATGGATAGGGCAATATTATCTTCTTTTATATATCTTAAAACTCCTTCTACAAGTGGTAATTTTGACAATTAATCTCTTCCTCCTTTATCAATGATGGAACTATTGTTTTCTTTATACAATCCTTATAATAGGTGTAAAAATCAGTATCTACCTCCGTATTTATAAGTCTTTCCTCACAACTCCTACAGATTCCTATTCCATTAACAATTATACCACCATTTAAATGTTTACCACATATGGTACAATCATGTTTTTTCATAAATTTCCCTCCTATATTATGCTTACTCTAATTGTAATTATTGACTTGATATTATATTTTATTCAACAACCCCTTTATATTTATTTTGTCCACTAAATTAAAAAATAATAATATTTCAATAAAAGGGGAATACTTAATTAAAACTATATCTAAAGGAGAAGTTCAAATGAGACAAGAAATAACTAGTTATCTTTCCACAATAAAAAATGAAATGTATCAATTAACTAAATTCCTCTACGATAATCCAGAGGAGAGTTTTAAAGAAAAAAAAGCCCAAGACTATATTACAAAATTGCTTTTAGATAAAGGTTTTACAGTTTTAAAGAACTATATGGATATCCCCACAGCCTTTCATGCTCAGATTGGAGAAGGACATCCCAAAATATGTTTCATTTGTGAGTATGATGGAGATATTAAAAAAGGACATATTTATGGAAATAACCTCTCTACCAGTATTTCAATTACTGCAGCCATTTCTCTTGCTAAAGTTGTATCAAAAATTTCAGGATCTGTTATAGTCATTGGTACACCAGGAGAATTAAATGGTGGGTCAAAAATAACTATGTGCAAGCAAGGCGCTTTTGAAGATATTGACGCTATATTGATTTCTAAACCTCATATATATAATATCGAAAACCCAAAGTGTCCTGCAATTCTTCCATTAAAAATAGTGTTCGAAGATAACTTAAGCGGCAATCTCACATCCATGGATGCTTATATCATGACTATTAATCTTCTCTGCCAGTTAGCTAAGGGATTTAAACCGGGCTGTACCATAGAGAACTTTTCTATCTCGGATAAAGTTTGTGTCATTTCACTTAAGGCACCTTCCTTTGACACCGCAGCCGAGATTCGACATCAAATTGAAATATTAACAAATACCCTTGGCGAATTAATCGGACTAAACCATGAAGTTACCCTGGCAGAACTTCCATGTGCTGAAATAAAAACATGCAAAACCTTAAATAGACTCTTCGCCCACAATTTAAAAGAATGTGGAATTATAGAATTAGAAACTGATAAATGTGTTACTTCTGGTTCCACACTTGGGTGTATTAGCAATACCATACCCTGTGTAAATTCATATATCTCTATATTAAAAGATAAATCTATCCCCTATCCTTCTTCTGAATTTGCTAAGGAAACTCTTTCTGAATATGCCCAAGAGATTGGCTTAAAAGCTGCTCAAGCACTAGCCTTCACCGGCCTTGATTTAATGGAGAAACAGAATTTAATTATTGAAGCAAAGTCTGAGCTAATAGTTCAGAGTAACTAGTCTTTATTCCTATTATTTGATATGATATACTTAATAATTAATTTTAGGAAGTGTTATTAATGCTGGGAAAAAGACTGTGTTTAGGAGATACCATTGGACTTATTTCACCTGCCAGCCCTGAAAATATTGAATCAATACAAAAGGGGATTTCATTTTTAAAAAACCAAGGCTTTAATATAATTGAAGGTACCCATCTATACGACAATTGGGGCTATCTTGCTGGTAAGGATAAAGACAGGGCCTCTGACATTATGGAAATGTTTAAAAATCAAGATGTAGATATGATACTCTGCATAAGAGGTGGATATGGATCAAGTAGACTACTCCCTTATTTAGATTATGATATGATAAAAACACATCCAAAGATATTTGCAGGATTTAGCGATATAACAGTTTTTTTAAATTCATTTTATGAAAAATGTGAACTCACTACCTTTCATAGCCCCATGGGAAGTTCGAAACTAGAAGATATTGAAACTTTCAAGAGTTTTATGTTCACACTTATGGAGGGATATAAACCCTACACTATTAAGAACCCACCTGAATTTACTACTCAATGTATCGTAAAGGGCGTGGTTGAGGGTAATCTTATAGGTGGAAACCTTGGATTAATATGTAACTCCCTTGGTACTCCCTACGAAATTGATATGAAAGATAAAATAATCTTCTTAGAAGAAGTGGGTGAAGAGCCTTATAGAGTTGATAGAATACTAACGCAACTCCTATTAGCTGAAAAACTTCAACAATGTAAAGGAATCATTTTGGGACAATTTAAAGGTTGTGATTTACCTCATTATGAAAAGAGTCTCACTCTTCAAGAAGTTTTTCAGGATAGGTTATATAATTTAGATATTCCTATATTTTCAGGGTTTTGCTCTGGTCATGATTATCCGAAACTAACCCTTCCAATAGGAGCAATAGTTAAAATGGATTCTGAAGCTGGAGTTATTCATGTAACTGAAGCTGTAGTAAGGTAATTTAAAAGCTTGTAAATAAAAAATTTACAAGCTTTTTTTTATAATATAAATTAACACAATATAAATTATAAGAATATATTGTAGATAGTTGTAGTTTTTTGTTGTATTTTGCTGTTTTAACCCGCAAAAACTTGACAATAAAAATTTACTATACTACACTTAGTATAGTAGTATTAAATAGTGAAGATATTACAGTAAAATTGCATATTTTTAATGATCGAAGCCCTGACTGATTTAGATATCACATTTTATAATTAGTTAAGGGGCTTTTTTATATGTACTAAAATCAAAATAAACATAAAATGAAAGGTAGGCGGGAATATTAAATGGCAACAAATAAACTTTTAAATATCGCTTTTCTAAGCACTTATTTACCTCGAGAATGCGCACTTGCCACATTTAGTGAAGACCTTATGGATGCCATTGATACCATAGGTATAGTAGATACTAATTTTATAGCCATAAATAATGGTATACCCACAGACTATAGTAGCAAAGTTATTTATGCTATTGAGAAAGATAATCAACAAGATTATGTAGACCTTGCCCATAAACTAAATAATTCAAACATTGATTTATTAGTAATAGAACATGAATATGATATTTTTGGTGGAGATAATGGTGAATATATATTAGATTTAGTAAATAATATAGAGATTCCAGTAGTGACTATTCTTCATACAATTTTAAAAGAACCCAGCGATAAACAAAAATTAATAATTAAGCTTCTAGGCGACAAAAGCGCTAAACTCATCACTATGGCAAAGAATACAAGCAAATTATTAAAAACGTTATATGGAGTTTCTCCCTATAAGGTTGAAGTAATTAATCATGGTGTACGCTTTAGACCTTTACCTAGCAGAGAGACCTTAAAAACTCAATTTGGATATGAGAATAAGCAATTAATAATTACTTTAGGTCTTCTAAGTCCCAGTAAGGGTATTGAATCTGCTATTAAAGCCATATCGAAACTTTCAGCTATAGACAAAAATGTTCTCTATTTGATTCTTGGAGAAACCCATCCAGATCAAAAGGATGAATCCTATAGAGAAAAGTTACAGGTACTTGTTAATAAACTTCATCTTCAAGATAATGTACAATTCGTTAATAAATATTTTTCAAAAGATGAAATTATTAATTATTTAAAAATGTCAGACATCTATTTGACACCTTACTTATCAAGAGATCTTGCAGTTAGTGGTACTCTAGCTTATGCGGTGGGTTATGGTAAAGCCATTATCTCCACACCTTATATGTATGCTAAAGAGATGCTTGCTGAAGAACGTGGATTACTAGCAAAATTTGAGAACCCTGCGTCTCTTTTTAATGGTTTAAAATATATCATACAGAATCCAGAAGAAAAGTTAAGAATGGAGACAAATACACTTAAACTTGGAGAAACCATGTATTGGGATACGGTGGCAAAACAATATACAAACGAATTTTTCAAAGCAATAATTTTGAATCCCAAAACAGGAGTAATTTAATAAAAAAATAGCTTAAACGATAACCTCACGTAGAAGTTACTGTTTAAGCTATTTTAATATTATGGAGGCGCCACCCAGATTTGAACTGGGGATGAGGGTGTTGCAGACCCGTACCTTACCACTTGGTTATAGCGCCATATTATGTCCAAAAACACAACTTTATTATAATATCATGATTCATTTATTATGTCAACTCTAAATTAAAGCTTAAAGTTATGTTACAATAATTATAGAGGTGATTTTATGTGTATAGAAAATTTAAAATCTATTATTCAAACTAGTAATAATATCGTATTCTTTGGTGGAGCTGGTGTATCAACGGAAAGTGGTATCCCTGATTTTAGATCCTCCACAGGTTTGTATAAAACTAAAAACAATTTTCATTATCCACCTGAAACCATGTTAAGTCACAGTTTCTTTATAAAAAATACAGAAGATTTCTATGAATTTTATAAAACTAATATGATTTATAAATCTGTGAAACCAAATGCTGCTCATTTAGCACTAGCAGCCATGGAGAAACTAGGCAAGCTAAAAGCAGTCATAACACAAAATATAGATGGTCTTCATCAAGCTGGTGGCTCTAAAGAGGTTCTAGAACTACATGGGTCAGTTCACAGAAATCACTGTACTGAATGTAATAAATTTTTTAATCTACAATATATCCTTAATTCTTCTGTTATTCCTAAATGTAATATCTGCCAAGGTGTTATAAAACCTGATGTAGTACTTTACGAAGAAAATCTTAATATGGATATATTAAGTAAGGCTATCTCATATATTCAAAATTCAGAGGTATTAATAATAGGAGGAACTTCTTTAAATGTATATCCAGCTACAAGTCTTATTAAATATTTTAATGGAAATAAGCTTATCCTTATAAATAAGTCTTCAACTCCTTTTGATTCTAAAGCTGATATAGTAATTCATGAAAACATTGGTAAAGTATTGTCCAATATTTTATAATTAGATACAAAAATAAAAAAATACTAAGCTTTAAGCTTAGTATTTTTTT
>JACMJL010000112.1 GCA_014380625.1 Clostridiaceae bacterium | reverse complement strand
TTATTATTTTAAATTAAGTTTAGCTAAAGCCTCAGCCATAGCATTATTTATTCCCTCACCGGCAGAATTATTCTGCTGATTCAGAAATCTACTAACATCTTTTTTATCTAAGGTGCTTTTTTCTGAATCTCTACGTTTATTAAAGGCAGAAAGTTTTTCTCTATAGCCACAACCACAAACAAAAAGTTTGCCTTCTCCTTCGCCTCTAATTTCCATCTTCTTATGACAAGTAGGGCAGCGTGCATTAGAAACCTGAGCAACTCCCTTACGATATCCACAGTCTCTATCTGAACATACTAACATTTTCCCCTTTTTGCCATTTACCTCAAGAAGATACTTACCACAATCAGGACATTTAACCCTTGTAGCATTGTCATGTCTGTATACTTCTGAAGAACCTACAACATTACCCACAAGTTTTGAAGCATATTCTCTCATGTCTTTAACAAAATTCATAGAATTAGCTTTTCCCTTACTTATAAGCTGGAGTTGTTTTTCCCACTTAGCTGTAAGCTCAGGAGATTTTAAATCTTGTGGAACTAAACCTATTAGCTGTATTCCTTTTGAGGTTGGATGAATATCCTTACCTCTTCTCTCCATATAAAAAGTGCCAAATAACTTTTCAATTATATCTGCTCTTGTAGCAGGTGTTCCAAGACCAGAGGTATTATCTAAAGCTTCTCTTAAGCTATCATCCTCTATATCTTTTCCAGGATGCTCCATAGCTGTAAGTTAAGTTGCTTCATTAAATCTAGCTGGTGGTTTTGTCTTTTCATTTATAGATCTAACCCCAGTAAGTTTAACTGCTTCTCCCTTATTTATTGGTGGAAGGGACTGATCCTTTTCTTCTCCCTCTTCAGTTGAGCTGCTAATTTCTCTCCAACCCTTTGACTTAACTATCTTTCCCTTTGCAGAAAAACTTTCGCCCTTTACTTCTATCTTTACAGTAGTCTGCTCATACTCAAAAGCTGGACTTAAAACTTCAAGAAATCTTTTTACAACTAAGTCGTAAACATTTCTTTCTTCTTTGTTTAAGCTTGATAAATCCACATGTTGTTCTGTAGGAATTATAGCATGATGATCTGAAACCTTGCTATTATCCACAAACCTACTTGAAGTTTGAATTCTATTCTTTATTATATTTCTAGCAGCAATTTGATAAGGTCCAACTGCTATACTTTTTAATCTGTCAGGTAGTGTAGCTACTATATCCGTAGTAATATACCTAGAGTCTGTTCTTGGATAAGATAATAACTTATGAGTTTCATACAATTTCTGCATTGAATTAAGAGTTTGTTTTGCAGAATATCCAAATCTTCTATTTGCATCTCTTTGGAGTTCCGTTAAATCGTAAGCTAGTGGAGGAAGCTCTTTTTTAAAGGTTTTATTTACTTCTACTACTGTACCCATTTGGTTGTTTACCTTATTAACTATATCTTCTGCCTTTTGCTTGTCAAAGGTACGTGATTCTCCATTTTTACTTGACCATTGAACCTTAAAGTTATTTACTGTACCATTTACTGTCCAGTAATCTTTTGGAATAAATTTGTTTATTTCATTTTCTCTATTAACAATAAGAGCTAAGGTCGGTGTTTGAACTCTTCCTGCTGATAATTGAGCGTTATATTTACAAGTTAGCGCCCTTGTAACATTTAGGCCTATGAGCCAATCCGCCTCTGCTCTTGATTGTGCTGCCCAAAAGAGGTTTTCATAATCTCTTCCAGGTTTAAGATTATTAAAGCCATCCTTTATCGCTTTCTCAGTTTGTGAGGATATCCATAACCTCTTTATTGGTTTTCTAAAACTAGCCTTTTCAATGATCCAACGTGCAACTAATTCGCCTTCACGCCCCGCGTCCGTTGCAATAACTAGTTCATCCACATCTTTTCTACCTAGTAATTCTCTAACTACGCTAAACTGTTTACTTGTTTCTTTAATAACAACAAGCTTTAGAGATTTTGGTAACATTGGAAGATCTTCCATCTTCCAGCTTTTATATTTTTGATCATATTCCTCTGGATCTGCTAGTGTAACTAGATGTCCAAGTGCCCAAGTGACAATATATTTAGATCCCATTAAATATCCATTTCCGCCTTGAGAACAGTTCAAAACTTTTGCAAGTTCACGCCCTACAGAGGGTTTTTCTGCTAAAACTAATATTTTTCCCATAAAAAATTTTCCTTTCGTGTTTGAAATTATTCTTGTTAATTATAACACTAATACACTTAAATTAAATATACTATCTTATATTAATAAAATAAGGAGTTATATCATGTTTAATTGCCCTTATTGCAGACTTGATTCTAACTACCGTGCCACGGTTTATAAAATTAATATCAACGTTAAAAACCATACTCTAACTCTATTCAAAAATAATAAATTTTTTAAGAGTTACAGAATTGCTGTTGGTAAACCCTCCTCTCCAACTCCAAAAGGGATCTTTAAAATAATTAACAAGGCCATTAATCCAGATGGACCCTTCGGTGCAAGATGGCTTGGATTAAATGCACCAAATGGAGATTATGGAATTCATGGAACTAATAATCCAAGTTCTATTGGGAAAAATGTGTCAAATGGCTGCATAAGAATGTATAACAAGGATGTTATTGAACTAACTAACTTAGTCTCTATTGGTACACAAGTAACAATTTTCTAGAATAGTTAAAGCAAAAACTGGAGTACAGCTTAATCTGTACCCCAGTTTACTATTCACTATTATTAAGTTGTGCCATTATTGCCATTATTGCCATAATATAACCATAATGCCCAAAACCTGAAATTTGACCCACACAAGCTGGAGCAGTTACGGATTTGCTTCTAAATTCTTCTCTAGCATGGATATTGCTAAGATGTACCTCTACCGTTTTAATAGATATAGCCTTTATAGCATCATGAATAGCATAACTATAATGGGTATAGGCTCCTGGATTTATTATCACACCTTGAAATTTCCCAATAGCATTATGAAGAAAGTTAATGATTTCACCCTCACTATTACTTTGAACAATTTCTATCTCTACATTTAGTTTTTTAGCCTCTGCAAGAATATACTCGCAGAGATCAATATAGGACATTGTTCCGTATACACTCTTTTCTCTAACTCCTAGCAAATTAAGGTTAGGTCCATTAATTATCAATAACTTCATTCTTAACCCCCCCTTATTCATGAAAACTTTTATAATTGCCTAATACTTTAAAATAGTGACAACTATTACTTATTTGCTCTAAAGCAGTTTTTAATTTTGGATCATTCAAATTACCATCAAAATCTATGTAGAAGAAGTATTCCCAAGGTCTACTTTTTAGAGGCCTTGATTCTATCTTTGACAGATTAATATTATTTTCTGCAAACCATTGTAGCACCTTGTAAAGACTTCCGGCCTTATGCTCTGAGGAAAGCACAACACTAACTTTATCATTTTCTAAACTAGTTGAAAGCTCCTTTCCAATAATAGCAAATCTGGTAATATTGTTTTTATTGGAATTAATATAGCTTTCAAGTATATCCAGATTATATATTTTAGCAACCTTTTCACTAGCAATCACAGCTATAGATTTTTCATTTTTCTCTTGAACAAGTTTAGCACTATTAGCAGTATTATCATAAGGTATTAGTTTCCAATTAGGGTGATACTTAAGAAAGTCTCCACATTGAGCAAAACCTTGTGGGTGGGAATATATTTCTTGAATGTCTGATATATTAGCTCCCTTTATTCCCATTAAAAAGTGGTCTATTTTTATACTAATCTCTCCAATTATATGAAAATCATATTTATTCAATAAGTCATATACCTCAGAAATTCCACCTGTAGAGGAATTCTCTATTGGTAAGACACCATATTTTATATTACCATTTTTAAGTTCAATAAATATATCTTCAAAGTTTTTCACAGCTAAAGTATTCACATCTTCACCAAAGTATTCAAATAAAGCCTGTTCTCCATTAGAGCCACTGACTCCCTGAAAACCTATCTTATCCCCCACTTCAACCAGATATTCACTTTGAAGTTCTCTACTTAGTTTCATAATATACTCAAAAAACCTACTTGTAGAGGAATAAAACTTTGGATTTTTAACTAAAGAAAGGGTTTGATCTATTACCTCCTGCTCCCTAGTTCTATTTAAAACTTCAATTCCATTTTCCTTTTTAAAGTTAGCCACCTTAAGCGCTAACTCCATGCGCTCTTCAAAAAGTTCCACTAATTCTCTATCTATTGAATCAATATGATTTCTATAATCTGATAAGTCCCCCACTGTAAGCCCCCCTTATTTGTTATACAATAATTCAAGTATAGCCATGGCTGCCACTGCTTCTATAACAGGTACTGCTCTAGGCACTATACAAGGATCATGTCTGCCTCTCACTTCTAAGGTTGCAGCTTCCTTAGTTAAAATATTAATACTTCTTTGATCTTTGGAAATAGATGCAGTTGGTTTTATGGCAGTCTTAAATATTACAGGCATACCATTTGTTATTCCACCAAGAATTCCACCATTATTATTTGTGTAAGTTTTTACTACGTCCCCATCGTAATAATATTCATCATTAGCCTCTGAACCTTTCATAGTAGCTAACTTAAACCCGGTTCCAAACTCTACTCCCTTAACCGCTGGAATAGAGAATAATAGATGTGCCAAGACGCTTTCTACAGAATCAAAGAAAGGTTCTCCAAGTCCTACAGGAACATTTAGTATTGCACATTCAACACTTCCACCAATAGAATCTTTATCATTTCTACACTTTAATATCTCTTCTGTCATCTCTTCTGCAACGCCTTGTCTTAAGGTTGGTATTTCCATAGCCTTCAAAATTTCAATATTCTCTTCTTGAATTTCTAAAGGATTAAAGTCATCATCCTTAATATTTCCTATAGAACTAATATGGGCGGTAATAAAGATGTTTTTTGCCTTTAGAATTTGTTTAGCCACTGCCCCTGCAAAAACTAAAGGGGCTGTAATTCTTCCTGAGAAATGACCACCACCTCGGTAATCATTAAAGCCATCATATTTTACAAATCCAGTAAAGTCAGCATGTCCTGGCCTCATAACATTTTTCACTTCAGCATAGTCCCCTGAAATTGTATTAGTGTTTTTTATTAATATACAAAGTGGAGCACCTGTGGTTTTATTTTTAAAATATCCACTTAGAATATCAAAATTATCGCCTTCATTTCTTGAGGTAGCAGTGCTACTTTTACCTGGACGTCTTCTATCCATTTCATTATGAATTTCATCCAAATCTAAATCAAGGCCTGCAGGTAATCCATCAATTAATATTCCAATTCCATTTCCATGAGACTCTCCATAAATAGAGTATTTAATGTTATTACCCCAAAATCCACTCATCAATTATTCCCCCTAACTCTGCAAAATCTTCAAAAAATCCTGGATAAGATTTTTTAATACAATTGCTATCTCTAATTATAACAGAATTGTCACATTTTAAAGAGGCAATAGCTAAGGCCATTGCGATTCTATGATCATTATAACTTTCAACCATTCCACCTTTAAGAGTTTCTACACCAGTTATAAATAAGGAATCCTCTCTCTCGACAACCTTTCCACCTAACTTATTAAGTTCTGTAGAAATTGCATTTAATCTGTCCGATTCTTTAATCCTTAACCTTCCTGCATTAATAATCTCAGTAGTTCCCTCACTTAAAGCACCCATTACAGCAAGAATTGGAACTAAATCAGGGCAACCAGAAGCATCTATGATTATCCCTTTAGTTTTTGAACTATATGCCTTAACACCATCGGTTCCCTCCACTATATTAGCACCCATGGCTTTTAAAATAGCTAAAATAGCTTTATCTCCTTGAAAAGATTCAAAGTTTAAATCCTTACATTCAATTTCCCCATGGAGAACTCCGGCACATAACCAAAAGGCAGCTTGAGAAAAATCTCCTTCTACCCTATAATCTATAGACTTATAACTTTGATTACCGGGAATACTATATTCTTGATAAGCATTATTTTGTACTTTTACTCCGAATTTATTTAAGATATCTAAGGTTAAATCTACATAACCTTTAGACTCTAGTTCGGTAGTAATTACTATTTTAGAATCACTCTTTAAAAGTGGAAGAGCAAATAATAATCCTGAAATAAATTGAGAGCTTACATCACCGGGTAGTGAGTATTCTCCTGGCTGTAAAGGTCCCTTAACTGTAAGCGGAAGCCCATTTTTGTTATCATAACTAATACTTTTCTTTTCAAAAATATTTATATAGGGTCCTAAAGGTCTTTCCTTTAATCTATTTTTTCCAGTGAAAGTTATCTTATTATCTTGCAAAAGAGCTATAGGAATTAAAAACCTCAAAGTTGAACCTGATTCATTACAATTTATTTCACTTTTTCTTAGCTCAGGAAAACCAATTCCTTCAATAAGAAGCTTATCTCCTTCAGAAATAATTTTAGCACCTAAGTTAACCATAGCATCAATAGATGCCTCAATGTCTTTTGAAAATAATATATTCTCTAAATTGCTATTTCCTTTTGATAATCCTGCCGCTATAATTGCTCTATGACATAAACTTTTAGAAGAAGGAATATTAACCGTTCCCTTTAATGCACCTGGTTGTATTTCTATGTCCATTATTGAATCCCCTTCCTTTTTATGTTTGCTTCTTCAAATCTTTCTTTAATAAAATTTTCATCTCCATTAATAAGCGCCCGCTTAATATTTTCTACTTCTTTCTGAAAGTTATCAATAGAATTGATTAAATTGTGCTTATTATGGATCAAAAGTTCACTCCATAAACTAGAATTGTTAATTGCAATTCGAGTTAAATCTTTAAAACCCCCACCTACAAAGGAATCTATCGAATCACATTCATTACTATTAATTAAAGTTATAGCTAAAATATGTGGAAGTTGACTTGTATAACCTATCATATTATCATGTGTTGCAGGATCAATTTTTATTACTTTAATGCAACCCATGCTATAAGCCAGGTTGCTTAATAACTCAACATTTTCCTCACTATTTTCTTTCACTGGAGTTAAGATATAGCTTGCTCCCTTAAATATTTCGCCACTAGCCATGTCAATTCCTTTTCCTTCCCGACCAGCCATTGGATGTCCTCCAATAAATTCTAAATCCTTGGGTAAAATCGAATTAATTTTAGTGACAATTTCTTCTTTTAGACCAGCTGTATCTGTAATAATTACTCCAGATTTAAAATTATTTAAATTGTTTTTAATAAAGTTAATAGTCTCATTAGGATAGAGTGCAATTATAACTAAATCAGAGTCTTTAAGGGCCTCTTTTGCACTTAGATATCCCTTTGTAATTATTCCTCTTTCCTCAGCTTTAATTAAAATCTCCGAACTTATATCTAACCCGGATACATTTTTATAACTTAGTTTTTTTAGAGCTAATCCATAGGAGGCGCCAATGAGACCCAATCCAACTATTGTAACCTTAAAATCACATTCCCCCATTATATTTCTCTGTCCTCTATAATTGCAATTTGCCTTAGTTTCTTTGTTAAAGCATCAAATTTTTCAGGTTTTAAAGACTCTTCGCCATCACTCCATGCATTCTCAGGATCGTTATGAACTTCTATAATAAGACCATCTGCTCCAGCTGCAACAGCTGCCTTTGATAAGGCTTCAACCATCCACCATTTTCCTGCAGCATGACTAGGATCTATTATAATAGGAAGGTGACTCAATCTTTTAATGGCTGGAATCACACTAATATCTAAGGTATTTCTTGTATAAGGTTCAAAGGTCCTTATACCTCGTTCACATAAAATAACATTTTCATTACCCTCTGACATAATATATTCTGCCGACATTAGAAATTCTTCAATAGTTGCACTAAGACCTCTTTTAAGTAATACTGGTCTTCTTGTTTTACCTACTTCCTTAAGAAGTTCATAATTTTGCATATTTCTTGCTCCTATTTGAAGTATATCCACATCTTCAGCTACCTTTTCAACTAATTCGGTAGACATTATCTCACTTACTATTGGCAGACCTGTCTTTTCTCTAGCTAGTTTTAACAATCTAATTCCTTCACCTTTTAGCCCTTGAAAACTATATGGAGAGGTTCTAGGTTTAAATGCCCCACCTCTTAAAAAAGTTGCACCTGATTTTTTAACAGCTTCGGCAATGGTTAATATTTGTTCTTCACTTTCCACTGAACAAGGACCTGCCATAAGCACAATTTTCTTTCCACCAATAAGATTGCCACTAACATCTACAATAGTGTTATCAGCATGAAACAGTCTATTTGCTCTCTTAAAAGGATCAGTTACTCTCATAACTCTATCAACCGCAATATTTGCTTCAATCTGTCCAATGTTTATGGAAGCTGTATCCCCAATTAGCCCCAATACACATCTGTTTTCCCCGGATTCATTAACTCTAAACCCCAATCCTTCTAGCTTACTCTTTAATTTTTCGATGTCAATTTTACTGGCATCTGTTTTCATAATAATTATCATATTAATTGCCCCCTAATTTTTTTATAAAAAAAGAGACTCACATTAATGAGTCTCCTTGATTTAACTTACACATTTATCCTTTTATACACATTGATGGTATAAAATACTTTTATTAAACTCATTAAGTTTAGAAACCATATTATATTTTCTGCAATAAAAATAACCCCAGCTAAAATAAAAGCTTAGGTAATAATAAAAGCTAAAATATAATTCTTTTAAAGTTCCTTTTTTTAGTAAGTTATTCATTTTATTTCTCCATCTACTAATTTATATATTTTTATTATTGTATCCAATTACAGTACTAATGTCAACATTTTTTATTTCTGCTACTAAAAAAAAAGCTGTGGTTAAACCACAAGCTTTATATTTCTATTATAATTATTGTCTATATCCTCTGTCATTGCCCTGTTGCTTTTTAGCTCTTCTGCAATCAGGACATCTTTGTGGTTCATTTTCAAAACCCTTTTCTTTATAGAAAGCCTGCTCACCCTCAGTAAAAACAAATTCCTTACCACAATCTTTACAAATCAAAGTCTTATCAGCCATGATATTACCTCCTTTTTTAATATTAGGGATTTAATTTATAACTTATACCCACAGTATGCACAGAATTTCAAATTTATATTCAATGCTTTCAGATCACTTCCGCATTCAGGGCAAAATTTAATTTTAACTGCTTCTTTTACAGCAGTATCCATAATATTCTTTTCTTTTTTAATAACATCATTTTTAAAACTAAGTAATACCTTTTGAATAATATCTGACTTAACTGGTATTCGGATAAAGGAATCAATTTTTTTATTTTTTAAATCCTCAGTTTTTATATCATTGGAGGAACTTAGAATGGTTTTTAAATCAGGGTTTTCGATTTTCATTTTATTCAACAAAATGTCACCGGTAATCTTTTTCATTATAAAATTTGCAATAACAACTTCAGGTTTGAAATGGTCTAATGCGCCAAAGGCATCGAACTCATTACTTGTTTCTACTTCATACCCTAACGTTTCAAGCATGTCCCTCATTATTACATTTTCAAATATACTATCATTAATCAAAAGAATTCGGTACAAATATAATCACCCCGCTATTAATTTCTAGCTTTATATTTAATTTAATCACTTTAATTGTATAATTATATTCTATACCTTTTAGATTGATTATGCAATTCTCAATTTAAGCACGTAAAAAAGGAGCCGTCTCAAAATAAAATTAATTATTTTGAGACGGCCCCTTTATAAAGTTACAAATTCCAACAAGCAACCTGATGACCCCCACCTAAATCCTCAAACCTAGGTTCCTCTTTTTTACAAATTTCAGTACATTTAAAACATCTAGTATGGAAACGACATCCAGAGGGTGGATTAATTGGGCTTGGTACATCCCCTGTTAATATTATTCGGTTTTTCTTCTTGGTTGGGTCTGGAATTGGTATTGCTGAGAGTAATGCCTGTGAATATGGATGTTTAGGTTCATGGTATAGTAGATCACCATCAGCTAATTCCACAATTTTCCCTAAATACATTACACCAACTCTTGTGCTTACATGTTTAACTACATTTAGTCCATGAGCAATGAATAGGTAAGTCAAATCGAATTCCTTTTGGAGATCATGGAGAAGATTCAGTACCTGAGCCTGTATAGAAACATCTAAGGCTGAAACTGCTTCATCACAAACAATTAGCTTAGGATTTAGAGAAAGTGCTCTAGCAATACCTACTCGCTGCCTTTGTCCACCGCTAAATTCATGAGGATATCTGTTTCTATGAAAGCTAGCAAGTCCTACATAATTTAGTAGTGTAATAACTCTTTTCTCTATATCTTCTTTTTTTTCTGTTTTGTTTACTTTCATTGGTTCAGCAATTATGTCTCCGATATTCATTCTTGGATTAAGTGAAGAGTATGGATCTTGGAAGATAATTTGGATATTTTTTCTCATACCCTTTTGATCTTTTTTTGATAACTTAGCAACATCTCTGCCTTCGAAAATAACTTCACCAGAAGTTGGAGACATTAAATTTACTAACATTCTACCTAAAGTAGATTTACCACAACCAGACTCTCCAACCAAACCTAAGGTTTCACCCTTATAAATATTAAAGGATACATCGTCCACAGCCTTAACAAAATCCGAAGCTTTACCAAAGACACCAGTCTGTACAGGAAAATACTTTTTTAAATTCTTAACTTCTAATAATGGTTCCATACTACACCTGCCCTTCCTGTTTCTTGTTGTATAGAAAGCAACGAACTTTTCTTCCTTCATATTCCACAAGTTCTGGTTTCTCTTCCTTACAAATGGCCATACATTTACTACACCTATCACTAAAGGAGCATCCCTTTGGCATATTTAAAGGATTGGGTACCATTCCTGGAATCATGAATAACTGATCCACCTTTTCATCCACTTTAGGGATGGAATTCAATAACCCTTCTGTATAGGGATGTAAGGGTTTTGCAAAGAGTTCAAGGGAGGTTGATTTTTCAACAATCTTCCCACAATACATTACAACAACCTTATCTGCTGTTTCTGCTACTACACCTAGATCATGTGTTATTAAAAGAATTGCAGTATTAAGCTTATTTTTTAAGTTTAAAAGCAAATCTAATATCTGAGCTTGTATAGTAACATCAAGTGCTGTGGTGGGTTCATCTGCAATTAGTAACTCGGGATTACAAGAAAGTGACATAGCAATCATTACTCTTTGCCTCATACCTCCACTTAATTGGTGTGGATAATCATTTATTCTCTTCTCTGGGGTTGGAATCCCTACTAGTTCAAGCATCTTCACGGCTTGAGCACTAGCTTCTCGTTTATTTAACTTTTGATGTCTAATTATAGTTTCTGATATTTGTTTTCCTATAGTAAGCACTGGATTTAAAGAAGTCATAGGTTCTTGAAATATCATAGATATTTTATCGCCTCTTATATCTTGCATTTCCTTCTTACTTTTTTTCAGCAAATCTTCACCTTTAAACAAAATTTCTCCACCAATAATTTTCCCAGGAGGATTCGGTATAAGACTCAAAATTGATAAAGAAGTTACACTTTTGCCACTACCAGATTCCCCTACAATGGCCAATACTTCACCTCTATCAACTTCAAAATCAACACCATCTACTGCATTAACTAATCCACCTTTAACTCTAAACTGAGTTTGTAAATTTTTAACTTCTAGTAACATTTTTGTTTTCCCCCTTATTGATGAAGCTTTGGATCCAAAGCATCTCTGAGTCCATCACCAAATAAATTGAAAGCCAGCACGGTTATGGTTATAGCAATACCTGGAAAAAGGATTATATGAGGGGCATTATAAAAATAGCCTCTTCCTGCTCCTAGCATACTTCCCCATTCTGCCTGTGGCGGTTGCACACCAAGTCCCAAAAATCCAAGAGCTGCGGTTTCTAAAATAGCGTTAGATACTCCAAGTGTAGCACGGACAATTATGGGAGAAATTACATTAGGTAATATATGTCTAAATATTATAGCTGCATCACTATTACCTATAACACGTGCAGCTTGTATATATTCACTTTCTTTTGTAGATAAAATAGAGCCTCTAACAATTCTAGCATATTCAGGAATGGTAACAATACTTATTGCAATTATAGCATTATCAATACCCTTACCTAATACACTCATGAAAGCAATTGCTAATAATAATGATGGAAAGGCAAGCATAATATCCATAAATCTCATAATTATCATATCTATCTTACCACCATAATACCCTGCGATGGATCCTAGGACAATTCCTATAGAGAGAGCTATTGCAACTGCTGTTATACCAACTCTTAAAGAAATTTTAGTTCCATCTATTATCCGGCTTAAAATATCTCTGCCCTGCTCATCCGTTCCGAACCAATGAGCAAAAGATGGTTTTTGTAGACTTTGTGATAATTCACCTATATTAGGTTTATAGGGCATAATTAATGGTCCAAAAATTGCAACGAACAAAAGAATTATTATTATTATTAGTCCCACTAGGGCCGCTTTATTTTTTTTAAGCATATACCAGGCATTACCAATTTTAGATTCTTCTTTAGGAGTTTGTTGCAATTTAATTTCTTTATCTTCTTTTAAAGTTTTAGTTGTCATTCATTTCACTCCTTTAAGAATATTTAATTCTTGGATCTATAAAGGCATAAATTATGTCCACAATTAAGTTAACAAGAACAAAAATTACAGCCATCATCATAACTGAACCTTGCACCACAGGATAATCTGTGGCTAAAATAGCTTCTACTACGTATTTTCCAACACCGGGCCATGAAAATACAGTTTCTGTTAGTACTGCACCACCTAATAAAGAGCCCAACTGAAGTCCTATAACTGTTATAATTGGAATTAAAGCGTTTTTAAGTGCATGTCCAAAAATAATCGGTTTTTCTAAAAGACCCTTTGCTCTTGCTGTTCTTATATAATCTTGCCTTACAACCTCAAGCATGGTAGAACGAGTCATTCTTGCAATAATAGCTGTAGAAGTTGATCCAAGAGCTACTGCAGGTAGAATTAGATGCTTTAAAGCACTAAAAAATGAATCAATATTTCCTGTAGCTAAAGAATCAAATAAGTATAAACCAGTTATTTTAATTGGTTCTAACCCAATGTCTATTCTTCCCGCTACTGGTAACCAATGAAGTTGAACGGAGAAAACTAATATAAAAATTAAGCCTAACCAAAATATAGGCATTGATACACCAAGCAAGGATATTACCATACATATGTAATCAATAATTGAGTTTTGTTTAATTGCAGAAATTACACCCATAAATACTCCAAAAATAGAAGCAAATATAACCGCAGCTAATGCAAGTTCTATGGTAGCTGGAAAACGTGCCATCAGTTCATTCCAAACTGGAGTTTTTGTCATAAGCGAATCCCCCAAATTTCCATGAAGTATTCCTCTTAGAAAATCCCAATATTGAACATAAATAGGCTTGTTAAGTCCCAGTTGTTCTCTTAGGGCTTGAATCTGTTCCTGTTTAGCGTGCTGTCCAAGAATTGTTGCAGCTGGATCCGTAGTGAACATGTGCATAACTACAAAAACAAGTATTGATACTCCAATAATAACTGGTATAAGCAAAATAAGTCTTTTAATAATATATTTAACCATGAGT
>JACMJL010000111.1 GCA_014380625.1 Clostridiaceae bacterium | reverse complement strand
ATGAATGGTCACAATGGAATGAAATTAATAAAAATATAAAAAGAAAGGTAGGTGAAAATCCTGCACTGTGGTTAAGCAAAAGGAAAAAAATACTAGGGATAGCTTAAACTTATAACTTTAAGTATATAAACTACCAAAGTACACGCAGTGAAAGGCTTTGGTGGAGGTTGATATTTAAGGAGTGGCTACAGTCACAATCTTGTAAGACTTTATTGTACAAAGTAATGAAGGCTTGTGGCTTCTTGAGAAATAATAAGAAGTAAGACATGCGAGATTTATAGGCGAGAGTCTGTATCCTAGTAGTTTAAAGCTCTCATAGAGAGATTAAAAATCCCTGTGATACTACCATTCTATTTTACGAATAGAGTGCTGAAATCCGTTTTGTTACGATTTTAGGTAGCAGGTTGAGAGTATGGTAGCAAGTAATGCCTTTATAATTACTGAAATGGAAAAGAAGGCAGAGGAAAAAGGGATTGAAAAACGCCCTAATAATCTATTTGAATACTTTTTTAGAAGTATATCTTATAAATTATTGGGGTGTTTTAAATGAAAACAGATGACAATGTCTTGGATTACTTAGTGTTTTATAACGGTTAAAAGCATTTTGAATCTTTCACGTGCTTCAAGTCCATGAGGAACATTAGCGGGCATTATTATTGTTTCACCTGCTTTAACAGTAAAAATATTATTATCTATAGTAATTTCTGCTGTGCCATCCAATATTTGAACCATAGCATCTCCAGGGGTTACGTGGGTACTGATACCTTCTCCTTTATCCAGTGAGAACAGGGTAACATTAACAGAAAGTGTCTGAGAAATAGTTCTACTTATAACCTGACTTTCTTGATAAGAAATTAAGTTATTTAAATCAAGTACCTTTGAGAATTCTATATTTTTAATTAAGATTTTCATGTTATTACCTCCTACCTTTCTTAATCAAAGTATAAAGCTTTTAGTGGTAAGAGTATGTAACTTATATTACCGTTTAGTAAATGTAAGAATATATCAGGACTTATTTATATGATATAATTTACTTAATGTTATAGATTGCTATATGTCATGTATAGTAGTTGATAAATTATAATAAGTGTATAGGAAATGGAGATATATATAAATGATACAATCTAATTTTTATGAGGTTATATTTAAAAGAAAATCAATTAGAAAATATGAGTTGAAACCATTGGATATTAAAGTTCAACACGAAATAGAAGAATTCGCAGGTGCAGTTAAACCTCTTTATGAAGGTATAAAAACAGAAATCAGAATAGTATCACAGGGAGAAGCAAGTGGGTTGTTGAGTATTAAGGCACCACATTATTTAATTATAACCTCTGAAAAAAGGGAGGGATATCTTACAAACGCGGGATATATGCTTCAGCAGATAGACTTGTTTTTATCATCTAGAGGTCTTGGTAGTTGCTATTTAGGTTTGACACGGCCAATTAAAGTTATTAAAAAAGAGTTGGAGCTGGAGGTTGTCATGGTGTTAGCCTTTGGTAATCCAGCAGAAGTTTTACATAGAGTGCATGTTTCTGAGTTTAAAAGAAAATCTCTTCAAGAAATAACAAACATTACAGCTTATGAACAGTTCTTAGAACCGGCCCGACTTGCGCCATCAGCTACCAATAGTCAACCTTGGTATTTCACCGGTGATAATGAAAAAATTCATGTATATTGCGTGAAAACTAATTTATTGAAGGCTCTGGTGTATGAAAAGCTTAATAAATTTGACATTGGAATTGCTCTTTATCATCTTGCAACCGCAGCAAGAAATTTTCACAGAGGCTTTGAGTTTGTTAAAGAAAAATCCGCAGAGAGTAACCCTCCAAAAGGATACTATTATATTGGAACAGTGGTTATATCTTGATATAGTTACAAAGACAAAAGCGCATCTTTGGGCTTTAAGCCAAAGGGTGCGCTTTTAGTTGGTAATGAATAAACCTATATATATTTAGCAGTAATTGAGTCTTCACAACTTTTCAACTGTTCTGGGTGACCTTCAAAAAGAATTTGGCCACCTCGACTACCACCGTCGACGCCAACATCAATAACCCAGTCTGCATTACGAATAACATCTAAGTTATGTTCAATTACGATAACAGTGTTACCCTTTTCCACAAGTCTGTTAATGATGGTCAAAATACTTGTAATATCTGCCATGTGTAAGCCTGTAGTAGGCTCATCCATGATGTAGATATTTCCCTTT
>JACMJL010000110.1 GCA_014380625.1 Clostridiaceae bacterium | reverse complement strand
TATGGCGCCGAAGTGTTGTCGAATGGAGAGCTTTTAGCTGTTATACTTAGAACAGGAACTACAAATGAAAATGTACTTAATTTAAGCAGTAGAGTTATTAAAAATTGTGGAGGACTAAATGGACTAATAAACATGTCTGCCCAAGGCTTCATGAGCATTTCAGGTATTGGAAAAGCTAAAGCAGCTCAAATACTTGCAGTGGTAGAAGTAGCTAAACGATTTAAGTCTTTTCAATCAGGGGAGAATATAAAAATTTCCCAGCCTGTTGATGCTGCAAATATCGTCATGGAAAAAATGAGATCAATGAAAAAAGAATGTCTAAAATTAATAATGATGAATACGAAAAATATTATAATTTCAATAAAGGATGTTTCACTAGGAAGTTTAAATTCTTCAATAGTTCATCCTAGAGAAGTTTTTACGGAAGCCATTAAAAATTCAAGTGCTTCTATTATAATATGTCATAATCATCCTTCGGGTGATCCTACGCCTAGTAATGAAGATATAAATATTACATATCGACTTAAGGAATGCGGAAAACTATTAGGTATTGAATTAATTGATCATATCATTATTGGTGAAGGAAATTATATTAGCTTGAAAGAAAAAGGAATTTTATAATCTGAAAGGAGATTTTACAATGGGAATATTTGGGATGTCTAGAGACATGGGAATAGACTTAGGTACAGCTAATACATTAATATATGTTAAAGGTAAGGGGATAATACTTAGAGAGCCATCAGTTGTGGCAATAAATGTTTTGAATAAGAAGGTACTTGCTGTAGGTACAGAAGCAAAACAGATGATTGGGAGAACACCTGGAAATATTGTAGCTATTAGACCTTTAAAGGATGGAGTAATTGCAGATTACGACGTTACAGAAGCAATGCTTAAAAAATTTATTGAAAAGGTTAGTCCTAGATCAGCTTTTACTTCTCCAAGAATTGTAGTATGTTTTCCATCAGGAGTAACTGAAGTGGAAAGAAGAGCTATAGAAGAAGCAACAAAGCAGGCAGGTGCAAGACATGTAGTTCTTTTAGAAGAACCTATGGCAGCTGCACTGGGTGCAGGACTTCCAGTAAATGAACCTACAGGAAGCATGATAGTTGACATTGGGGGAGGAACTTCTGAAGTTGCAGTTATATCTTTAGGAGGTATTGTTACAAGTATATCCTTAAGGGTTGCTGGTGACGAATTAGATCAAGCTATAATTAGTTATATAAAAAAAGAATATAATTTGTTGATTGGTGAAAGAACTGCTGAAAGTGTAAAGATGGAATTAGGTTCTGCATTTGAATCAGAAGATGATTCAAGGTCAATGCAAATTAGAGGTAGAGATTTAATGTCTGGACTTCCAAAGATAATTGATGTAACTAAAAAACAGATTAGAGAAGCATTTAAAGATCCAATAGATTCTATAGTGGATGCTATTAAAACTACACTTGAAAAGACTCCGCCAGAACTCTCGGCTGATATAATGGACAAAGGAATTATGCTTGCAGGAGGAGGAGCGTTACTTGATGGACTGGATAAACTAATTAACGCTGAAACACATATTCCTGTACATATTGCAGAATTTCCTTTAGATTGTGTTGCTCTAGGAGCAGGCATGGCCTTAGCTGATATTGATAAGGTTATAGAATCTAAGCGATTATAATGAAAATTTTAAAAAATAAGCTGGCAGTAACTGTTATTTTACTGTCAGTTAGCTTCTTAACTATGATTGGAGTTAGTGTGGGGAGAAACAAAGCTACTTTTCCAGAGAGTGGAATTGGTTCTATTATTAATAAAATTCAGGGACATGTATATAAAGCTGCCGCAGGGTCTAAAGGGTTTTTAGTTTTTTTTACTCATTATAGTGATGTGAAAAAAGAAAATGAAGATTTAAAAAAGAAAATTAATGATCTTTATAATATGGAACAACGTTATGGTACACTTAAAGATGATAATGAAAGTTTAAGGGCTTTACTCTATTTTGAAAAAGCTAATGCTGGTTATGAGTATAAGGGTGGAGATGTAGTTGGTAGAGTAGGGGGAGACTGGTTAGAACAATTAGGCATAAATATAGGTTCTAAGGATGGTATTTCAGCAGGTATGGTTGCCATAGACGTTAATGGATGTTTTGTAGGCAAAGTTACAAAGGTAGGTTTGAATTGGGCAACTATTGAGACTCTATCTAATAGCAATATTGCTGTAAGCGCTATTGTAGGAGGGAGTCCAGTTGATAATGGTATTGTTAAAGGTTATAGAGGGATTAATAATTCTATTTTGGGAATGTTTAATTTTCTCCCCCTAGACAGTGCTATTAAAAAAGGTGATGTGGTCGTAACTAGAGGACTAGAACAAAGTTATCCAAAGGATATAAGAATAGGAACTGTTACTGATGTTCATGAAGATAAAGGAAAACTTGCAAAAAATGCAACTATACAGCCCTTTGTGGATTTTAAAAGTTTACAAAAGATAGCTATAATAATTCCTAAAAACAAAAGAGATATTAAATACTAGGGTGTGTGAAATGAAAAAAACATTTATTACTGGGTTATTAATAATACTTTTTTTTATACTTGATAATGCTTTAATGCCATTTTTAGCTATAAAACATTATTACCCAAATACTTTATTTATATTTATAATTTGCTATTCTATTGTTAATGGAAAATGGCAGGGGTTATGGGTCGGTGCTTTTTCAGGCATGCTACAAGATATTTTCTTTTATAATGCTTTTGGCATCAACTCCTTATTAAATATGATAGTTTGTGTTATAGCTGGGGCAATTGGAGTAAATATTTTTAAAGATAAAAGGTTCATTCCTATGATTTCAACTTTAGGCCTTAGTGTTTTGAAGGGGTTGGGTCTTTTTGTTATACTATTTATATTAGGACAACAGACAAACTATAAAAACATTTTTTTTAATGCAATCTATGAAATGTTGATTTGCATATTTATGTATAAACCTATTTATAAATTGTACCATAAAAAATCTATGAAAAAAGATTGGAAGTTTTAATGATGATAAGTGAGAAAAAAAGTAAGAAAGTTTTTAATAGATATACTGCTTTAGTTATAGTTTCAATGGTGATTTTTTCTGCTTTACTTATTAGGCTTATTTTTATGCAAATTATAGATTCTCAATACTATAAAGGGCTATCAAATACTGATTCTATTAAGGGCATAAACCAACCAGGTCCTAGGGGAGATATTGTTGATAGAAATGGGGTTGTTTTAGCTACAGATAAGCAGAGTTATGTTCTTACTTTTATGGCAACAGAACAGAGTAATCTAGCTTTTTTTAATACTATGGAAAAGGTTATTAAAATTCTAGATGATAAAAAGGAAAAGCAAAGTGATAGTTTTCCCTTGAAAATTAGCCCAGCTTTTAAGTTTGATTTTAATACTTCAGATATTAAGGCCTCCCAGATCTTAGAATTAAGATTTAAAAAAGATAGAGGACTTGATGAGTTAATCTTTCGTGATAAAGCCAAAACTGATACCAGTTATGATGTTAAGAGTTATAAAGAATTAAGTTTAAAGCAACAAGCAAAAGTTGATGAAGCACTATTAAAAATAGATGCTGAGAAAACCTATAAATTGTTATGGGACCAGTATACAAAAGATTATTTAGATACAAAAAGTAAAACATTTAGTCAAGTTATAAAGAATAAGATTCTTAAATACACTTTAGAAGAGCAACGAAGGTTTATGTTAGTTAAAGATGCTCTCAAAATGCAGAGTTTTTCAGGGTATAAACCTGTAGCAATTGCAAATAACATTGCGAGAGAGACAGCTTTTGTTTTTGAAGAACAATTAAGTAATCTACCTGGAGTAGATATTTCACAGCAACCAATTAGAACTTACCCGCTTGGTCAGTTAGCCTCTGCGGTTATTGGAAATATCTCAAGAATAACTTCTGACAATCAAGAAAAATATTTAGAGTTAGGATACGATGTAGATACTGACTTAGTAGGGGTAGCAGGTATTGAGGGTGCCTTTGAAAGTAGACTTAGAGGTACAAAAGGCACAACACAAGTTGAGGTTAATAAAACAGGAAGAATTGTAAAGGAAAAAAATAGGATGGAACCATACCCTGGAGAAAAACTTCAATTAACAATTAACAGTGATATTCAGGCAATTGCTGAGAAAGCTTTGGATAAAGCTATGGTGGATTTGCAAAAGGATCCTAATAAAAATGAAGATGTTAATACTGGTAATGCAACTAGAGGCGCGGTAGTTGTACTAAATGCAAATACCGGCGAGGTACTTGCGATGGTAAGTAAGCCTGGGTTTGATCCAAATGAATTTGCAGTGACTGGTGGTTTGACCCCGGCTCAATATAAACAGTATTTTGCACCAGATTTAGAAGCCTTTGGTAATGATTTTATTGATAGAATGGGGCTTGTTGGTAAAAATTCTGGTATGAGTAAACAAAATATTTTAGATGATTTGTTCCCAGTGGATAAATCTACAAAGGTACGTATAGATGCTAAGGATATAGTTGCTAGACCGTTTTTTAACTACGCCTTAAATGGAGCTGTACCGCCTGGTTCAACCTTTAAGCCTGTTACCGCTATTGCAGGTTTGGAAACAGGTGTAATAACACCATACAATATTGTAAATGATCAGAGGTTTTTTATTGGTGATGATGGTAAACCTGTATGGTTCCCACATGACCCACCAAATGGAATTGTAAATATGAAGGAAGCCATTGCGCTATCTAGTAACCCCTATTTTATGGAATTAGGGAGAAAACTTAGAAATGCAAATTTAGCTACTCCCAAAGAGGATATATTGGCGCAATTTGCTTGGAAACTTGGACTTGGAGCGCCTCAAAGTGTAAAAAGCCCTGGTACTGGAATTGAAATAAAAAGCGAATCCTTTGGTCAAGTGTACAACTCTACTACATTAAAAAATAACTATGCTAACATTTATTGGATTAAAATTGCAGATAATTTAAAGGTAGGGAAGGACAAAGACTACAGTAAAGTTTTTCCTATTTTATACTTGGGTACAGATGCTAATGACAATGCCGCAGTTATAAAAATAAAAGCTAGTATTAAGACAACTGTTCAAGGCATAATTAAGGACGGCATTATGAAAGATGACACATTAAGAACTTTAATTACAAATTTAGTTAGCGCAGATGAGAAGTATAAAGATCGAAACTTTAAAAAAGGTGATTTTGATAGTATTATTGTGGAAATTAATCGAATTGCTAAATACACTGCTAATAATGAGATAAACGGAGGATTTAATATGTACGATGCTTCAATCGGACAAGGGATAAGTGCGTTTACTCCTCTTCAAATGGCAGACTATGTAGCTACCTTAGTTAATGGAGGTAATAGGTATAAGGTTCATGTAGTTAATAAAATAACTGATGCAGATGGAACTTTGTTACAGGAAGCAAAACCTGAGATTTTAAGTAAAACAGGTTTTAAACAGCAGAATGTTGATGCAGTTAAAGAAGGAATGAAAGGTGTTACTGGTGAAGGGGGTACAGCGGCTTATAGTTTCAAGAACTTCTCTAAATATATGGTTACTGGTGGTAAAACTGGTACAGCTACCTATAATAATGATCAGAAACTAATGGGAAGAAGCCCTTATGCCTGGTTTGTAGGATTTGCACCCTTTGATAAACCTGAAATTGCAGTAGCTGCAGTGATTTATGATGGCGGTTATGGAAGTTCCTCCGCACCTGTGGTTAGGGCTGTTTATGAAGCTTATTTTAAAGATACTTTGAAGCAACAAGGATATGTACCTGAAGATGATTTTGTAAAAGAATTCTATAATAAGTAAAAGTTTAAACCGGGTAGTACTAAAGAATGTATTAACCGGTTTTTTACAGTAACTTATATAGTTTAGATATTGTTGCCAAATAATTTAATAAATTATTTATTAAATTGGGTTAATAAAGAGGATTTAAACAAGTTTTGTTGAAATATAGTAAATAGTGTTGTTTTGGAGGGGTATCATGGGAGAAGATAGTATACTGGTAAAAGGTAATAAAGAAGGACTTAATGTTGTAATCAACATGAACATGTTTAAGGATTTTACAGATATGCTTGAAGCTTTAGTTTCTAGATTATCTAGTGGGAAAAAATTTTACAAGGGCTCCACAGTTAAAATTACTATCCAACTTAAGCTCCTAAATGAAAAAGAAGCTAGTAAGCTTAAGGATATGCTTTTTGATGAATTTTTGATTAAGGATTGTATTTTTGAAGATAAAATCGAAAAGGTTTCAAAGGCGTTTCAAGGTGTATACGAAGGAAGAACAAAGTTCATAAAGAGTACAATTAGAGGAGGACAAAAGATAGATTATCCAGGAAATATAGTAATTATTGGAGACGTAAATCCAGGTGCAGAGGTGTGTGCCTCAGGGAACATTGTTGTACTGGGTTCCTTAAAGGGTTATGCCTATGCCGGATTCGACGGTAACCAGGAAGCTTTCATAGCTGCATTTGCACTTCAACCTGAAATATTAAAAATTTCAGATGTGGTTGCTAGGGCACCGGAGGATGCTACCAAACCTCAATATCCTGAGGTAGCGAGGATAAAAGAAGGTACTATAATTGTAGAGCCTTATCTACCAAACAAGTATATATAATGGAGGGGAAAGTCATGGGAGAAGCAATAGTTATAACATCTGGAAAAGGTGGCGTTGGAAAAACTACTACCAGTGCTAATATTGGGACAGCACTAGCTGCAATGGGTAGGAAAGTAGTAGTAGTTGATGGTGATACTGGACTTAGAAACTTAGATGTTTTAATGGGATTAGAAAATAGAATAGTATTTACGTTAGTTGATGTAATAGAAGAAAGGTGTAGGCTTAAGCAGGCTTTAATAAAAGATAAAAGATTTGGAAATTTATATTTGCTTCCTACTGCACAAACCAGAGATAAAAATGATGTAAGTACACAACAAATGTTAACTATAGTGAATCAACTTAAAATTGATTTTGATTATGTAATATTAGATTGTCCAGCAGGCATTGAACAAGGATTTGAAAATGCTATAGTAGGAGCAGATAGAGCTATTATTGTAGTTAATCCCGAGGTTACATCTGTTAGAGATGCAGACAGAGTAATTGGTAAATTAGATGCTAAGGGAATGGAACAACATGATTTAATTGTTAATAGGATTAATTTTGAAATGGTAAAAAGAGGCGATATGCTGGACATAAATGATATACTAGATAGTTTAGCAATCAAGTTAATAGGTGTAGTTCCTGATGATAGAAATATAACCATTTCTACTAATAAAGGTGAACCAATAGTGTTGGAAGAAAACTCAATTTCTGGACAGGCATTTAAGAATATAGCTAGAAGGATTACCGGGGAAGAAGTCCCGTTTATTAACTTTCAATCTAGTAATACAGGTTTTTTTGCTTCTATTAAGAAAATTTTTAAGCGTGGTTAGGAGGGTATATTATGGACTTATTTAAACTTTTCTCAAATAGATCTGCCTCTAAGGAGGTAGCGAAAGATAGATTAAAACTAATTTTAATTCATGATAGATCTGACTTATCACCTGAACTTTTAGAACTTATTAAGGGAGAAATAATGAAGGTGATTTCAACTTATGCGGAGATAGATGCTTCAGAGGTTGATATTAGGCTAACTAAGACAGATGAGTCAGAAGGAAATGCTCCTGCCCTTGTGGCAAGTATTCCTATTAGGAGAATAAAAAACAAGTGAAATAAACCAGCTATGTATAATTATGTTGTACATAGCATTTTTTATAATTATTGCGATATAATCCTATAGTGTGATATAATGTTGCATTATGATATAATCCTAATGAAATTGGAGGATATAATACGTTGAACAAGTTTAAAGTGGATAAAAAACTTCTTAAGTATTTAGATATAAGTATAATTATTGTAGTGATTTTAATAGTTATGTTTGGAACCCTTAACATATTTAGTGTTACTCAACCTATAAATAAAGCATATATAAGCTTTAAAGCTTTAAGATTACAAAGTGTTTCCTTTATTCTAGGCATTGCAATTATGTATATTGTTCTTACCTTTGATTACACTATTATTGGTGCCTATGCTGGACTCTTTTATTGGTCATCAATATTAATTTTACTAGTTAATAGGATAGTAAGTGCTGCTACATTTGGCCAAGCGAATTGGATATCAATTGGACCGGTAACTTTTCAACCTTCTGAAATTGCTAAGCTAGCACTTATAATAATGATTGCTAAAAAACTAGATGATATGGATAGTAAAATTAATAATGTTAAAAATTTCTCGATAATTATGATTTATGCTCTAATCCCAGTTGCTTTAATACTTCCAGATATGGGACTCACTATGGTAATATTTTATACGGTGCTGGGTATAGTTTTTGTGGCAGGTCTTGATTTAAAGGTGATTTTTGGAGGTCTTGCTGCTTTAATTGCAAGTATAGGATTAATTTGGAATACTAGTATACTTGGCGATTATCAAAAGGATAGATTAACCTCCTTTATAAATCCTACAGCAGATCCATTAGGGGCTAGTTATCAACTAGTACAATCAAAAATTGCCATTGGCTCAGGAGGACTAACGGGATTCGGATTTATGCATGGTCCGAGAGTAGGTGGAGGTTTTGTACCTTTTGCCTCTACAGATTTTATTTTTACAGTAGTTTGTGAAGAATGGGGACTATTAGGTGCAGGTTTTTTATTTTTATTATATGCAATTTTAATTTATAAATTTATAAAGATTGCTAAAAATGCTAAGGATACCTTTGGATCTTTAATTTGTGTAGGGATAATTTCATATTTCATATTCTCTATTATTCAGAATGCTGGAATGACTATTGGTATAATGCCCATTAGCGGTATTACACTTCCTTTTATGAGTTATGGTGGTACTTCTTTAATGGCAAATTTTATAGCAGTAGGATTAATTTTAAATGTTGGTATGAGAAAAAAGAAAATAAATTTTTAAAGGCTCTCTGGAAACAGAGGGCTTTTATTTTGTTAACCTCATATTAATATTAATAAATATGAAGTTAATTGTCATAAAGTTAGAAAAGTAAAAGTATATAATAGTAGCAAAAATATTTAGGAGGAAGAAAATGGGTAACTATAACTCTGAATATGAAAGTTACTATAACTCTATGGTTAATAAAAAGACAAGTGGGAACTATTATGATTCTAGGAACGCTTCTCATGGGAGCAGTTCTAAAGGTGTAGGGATAGGCTCTATTAGTAATTTTTTTAGTAAGCAGAGAATATTTAGACGAGTAATTCAAGAATTGATTGGAGGACTTTTGCTATTTGTTCTTTTAATATTTTGTAAATCCAATGTTTTGGCCCAATCAAAAACTGTATATAATTATTCGAAACAAATTGTACATCAAAATTTTGATATTAGTGAATTACCTAATAATTTAAATAATATAAAGAATTTTAAATTAGATAATTTTCAGGCAAAAGCTAGTGATTTTATTGAAAGTATCAAGATAAATTTAGTAGGAGGAAAAAGTGTTACGGAAAAAATTAAAACTAATTATATTATGCCAACTCAAGGTAAAATCACAACAACCTTTTCTTCTCAAAACGCAAATAAGACAGGATTAGATATAGATGCCAAAGAAAATAGTGATGTTGCATGCAGTTTTCAAGGTAAGGTTAAAGATATAGGGGAAACCGCTATTATTGGTAAGTACATAGAGGTTGATCATGGGGATGGAATTATAACTAAGTATAGTAATTTAAATGAGCAATTGGTGAAGAAAGGTGACAGTGTTAAAAAAGGGCAAGTCATTGGAAAAAGTGGGAAGGCAGGAAAATCAACGGGACCACATGTACATTACCAAATTATATATATGGGAAATGAAATAGATCCAAAAGAATATATAACCTTTTCTATATAGCACTTAGTAGGAGTCGATTTTTTGCTTAAATTAAATAAATATTTTATTCCATATATTTTAGTGTTATTTTTACTAGGGTTTAGAGGAGAAGTTCTTATATCTTTTATTATAGTGTTTATTCATGAATTAGTTCATTATATTACTGCTAGGCTTTTGGGGTTTTCTGGGTTTGTAGTGGAAATTATACCTATAGGTGCTGTTTTAAAGGTTAAAGATTTGGATGAAGCTAGCCCTATGGAGGATTTTATTATTTCCATTTCAGGCCCTTTATTTAATCTTCTTTTAGCATGGATTTTTTATTTTACAAGCTATAAATTTTTTTTTATAAGTAACTTATCAATAGGATTGTTAAATTTTATACCTGCACTTCCCCTAGATGGTGGTAGAATGCTAAGAGACTTGTTATCAAAAAAGACTATTTATAAAAGAGCTAATGTATTAACAATATATGTTAGCTTTTTTATTGGATATGCTTTAGTTTTTTATAATTTGATTTTATTTTGTAGAGGGAATATTAATATCAATTTGTGTATAATAGCCTTGTTTA
>JACMJL010000109.1 GCA_014380625.1 Clostridiaceae bacterium | reverse complement strand
GCTCTGTATGACTAGAGGGGATAAAGGTCCCAAAGGCTGTGATATGCCAGCAGTGAGTGAAGAGAAATTGAAAGAAGCATTTGTAAGAGCAATAAATAAAGCTATTAAAGATAAAGAGGCCTTTGCTAAAAAGATAAATGAAAGTATTGAAGCGGTACTTCCATTAGTAGAAGAAGAGTTAAGTATTGATGAAATAGAAGCGAGGTTAAGAGAGTTACAGCAGGAGCTTATGAGGTTAGTCAGGATTAATGTAAATACAGGGGTGGATGCAGAAATCTATGATGGAGAATATGGTAAAATTGCCAAGGAGATAGAAAGTTTAAGGGAAAAGAAACAAAGGATTCAAGAAGCAAAACTTGATGATACGATAAGAAGAAATAGGGCCACCCAGATTGCAGAAACTATAAAGGCTCAAGAAACTATTGTGAAGGAATTTGATGAGGAGTTATTTAGGGCAGTGATTGAGAAGGTTACGGTACTTTCAGTTATAGAAGTTGAGTTTCAATTAAAAGCGGGTTTGAAGGTTAAGGAAATATTGTAGGAAAAATAAAGAAAAATGCTAGAATTTATAATATAAGATAATGGTAGGCTGCTTTTGAGTTAAGAGTTGCCTACCATTGTTTTATTTTTAAGATAACTGCTAAAAGTGGAAAAATTTAAAGTCAGGAAATGAATTTATAAATAATATAATAAAAATTTTAAAATTATTAATATTTTATAGTATTTAATATGTAAGTAATGGTAATTTTAAGCTAACTAATTTGAATATTTATCGTATTAATAAATTGAATCAACTAATTACAAAAGATACAAATTTTTTTGTGGAAGGAGGTTTAACATGGAGAAAGAAACAAAATATAATGTTGTAGCAATTTCTATTCTTATTTTCGTTATTGTAGGCTGCTTTGGTGCTAAATGGATTATTGACTATAATAATACTGACTCGATAAGATATAATGGTCGAACTTATAATAAGAGTACAAGCGCAATAAATGAAATGGATAAGGAATATATTAAAGCAACCGTAGATACTGGGAAAAAAGTAAAGGCAATGAAAATTTTTGATATCAAAGATAATCCCTTTGATTCTACAGTTATATACTTAAAAACAAAAGATGGCGAGTTTATAGCTTACGAATTGAGTGGTGGCCCCTAATATCTTATACATCGGAAAATAAATTATAATTAAATACAAATTTCCATATTACACTTAAATTATTAAAAAGGAGGTGGACAGATGAAATTTAAAAGAATAATTATTGTAATATTAAGTATTTTGTTATTAATTATTGCAGTATTTCTTATAGCTCATATTAATCCTTCTATGTCTATTAGAACATATGTATTTATAAATGGTCATCCGATTGGAGCTTTTAAAGGAACTGTACAGACAAATGAACTTGAATATAAATTAGATAAAGATATTCTTGATAAAGAAAATGCTATGATTTACGATATTAAGGGATATGCTGTATACAGCAAATATGGCATGCAAATAGAAAATTATAAAGTTAAAAAACGAGGATTTTTATACTATGCTGATAGTTACGGAGGTGGGTAGCTTCAGCGAGTGTAACATTTAATATATTAAATTTTTAACCCAACTTTCTGCTATAGTTATATTTATCCCAAATCATAATTAGATCCTATTTCTACAGTTATATAGGTAGAGATAGGATTTTTTTTTGCGTTATTTATTTAAATAATAATGCTTTTTACATATCACAAGGGGTTCCCTTTTAAGCCTATAGCTTGTCTCCATGCAGGATGAAAGTCGCAGTATTTCTGAGAACTCGACATGGGGAATTAGAAGAAAATATGAACAGGGAAAGGTTTCAGTAAATTACACAAAATTCTTAGGATATGAAAAAGGAGAAGATGGTAACCTAGCTATTAATGAGAAGCAAGCTAAAATAGTTAGAAGAATTTATAGCGATTACCTTGAGGGTAAAGGTACAAATAGAATAGCTAGGGAGCTTGAAACTGAAGGAGTTCTAAACTGGAATGGTAAAGCAAAATGGTATGAAAGTACAATAAGGACAATGCTCAGCAATGAAAAGTTTAAAGGTGATGCTCTTCTACAAAAGACGTATACAGTGGATTTTTTAACTAAAAAGAGAGTTAAGAACAAAGGGGAGGTACCCAAATATTATGTGGAGGAAAGCCACCCAGCAATAATAGATAAGGATACATGGGAGGCAGTACAGCTTGAAATTGAGAGAAGGAGAGCCTTTGCTGAAAAATATGGGATAGTTAAATTAGATTATGCTACTGTTGATAATCCTTTTGCAGGAAGGGTTATCTGTGGATGCTGCGGTAGTACCTTTGGTAGAAAGGTTTGGAATTCTACAGATGAAAGGATTAGAAGAGTGGTGTGGAGATGTAACAAAAAGTATGAAGTGAAGGGCATCAAGAGTTGTGAGAATAAGCATATAGATGATAAGGTTTTATATCAGGCATTTGTAGGTGTATTTAATTCTTTGGTTGAAAACAAAGAGTACTTCTTGAATAAATGGAAGGAAGGGCTGCAGAGTGAAAATGTTTTAGTAAGATATAAGGCAAGAGAGTTTATTGAAATTATTAAAGGGGCGGAAGTGATTGATGAGTTTGATGTAGATTTATTTTTTAGGATTATAGAGAAGATGATTGCTTTTGAAGGGAATAAGATTATTGTAAGCCTGATTAATGGTACCGAGGTTGAAGTGGTAATTGAATAAGGATCTTAAATAGCCAGTTGAAGTGATATGAAATTCACTCTAACTGGCTATTTATGGTTTTAACTATGTACATCTTAGGGAAGATTATTAGTAGAAATATACATTGAGGCTTATTACTTTTTTGATTTCTTTTTTGTGGTATCTTTCGGAATTATCTCATACACTTCACTTATATTTTGGGAAAGCACATAAATGCTTGGGGAAATTTCAAGAAGTTGTTCACTTTTGATTTTTCCAACCCAATCTCCTAGTAGACCTTCCACAATAAATTTATTTTTGTTATTCATTAATATCTTCACTGACATATTGCATTCCTCCAGTAATTTTTATAATATAACATATTCTATTATATTATAACATTTTATGATAAAATTGAAGTAAATTTAATAAATTAATATAAGGAGTGCTATTATGATAGTTGATTCTGAAAAATATTATGCTATTGAAAAAATTAATACTTTTAATAGGCTTATGATTAGTACTATTAAGACAGAAGAAAATGAGTTTCAATTTGATGGTAAGAACTACTGGGTTTGCTCTGATGGAGTTTGTGTTCAAACTTTAATTAATGATAGGTTTTTATATCGTATTTTTATTGAAGATCATAAAGATAATATCTTAATAAGTCATAAGTTATTAAATTATCTATAGAACCAATAACCACTAAATCCAGGGGAGTATTGTGATTATGTTGGATGGAACTGGGTTGAAATTAGAATTGAATAAATGATTTATAAGTCAGTTGGAGTGAGCTAGAGTCACTTTGGCTGACTTTTTTGGTTAAGATCTTATCTTAAGTCTAATTCAAATTACTTTTGTCGAAATATACAATATCTTAACAAAAAAAATAACAAAAACAATATCGAAACATGCTTTGAATTAAAGTATAATAAAAAAAACTACAATTTTATTATGAATTATCTAATACAAAAATAAGATAAAGAAATTATTTAGATCATTCTTATTTTTTTAAGCAAGAATATGTATGGCTAATTAAATATCACGAGCATTTTTATAGAACAAGAAGCTATGAAATTAACAATGCATAAGGAAATTATCATTTTTGTTACACTATAAGTGGTGGATGCTGTCGTAATAGTAGGAGTCGTAAATATGGCATGGATTTTGAAGTAAACCTACCTAAACTTAAATGAATTTACTGTAAATAATGATAAATAACATAATTAATAAAATTAACCATAAAATATTGTGTTAATTTAAATTAACAATGAAATAAAAGTCGCTATTTGTGATAAAATAAATTAATATATAAAAAAGGTGGGGTAGTATGTTAAAAATAAAAAGTGTCAGAATGAGAACTATCATATCTATACTTCCGATAACCATTATTCTTTTACTTGTTTTATCAATATCAAGTTATTTTGTTGGTAAAAGCATCATAAGTAAAGAAATTGATACTAAAATCAACTATAAAATGAATGAATTAAAGCTATCCATTAATAATAGAGTTGATTCTCATGGAAGAATTGCTGAAACCTTGGCAAGAGCTGTTGAAGTATCTGGTACTTCATTTACAAGTAGCCAATATGAAAATTTAGTAGAAAAATATACGGCAATAAACAATGATACCCTTGGAGCTGGAATTTGGTTTGAGACTAACAAATATAAAAGTGATATTAAATTTTATGGACCTTATGCATATAAGGATAGTGGCAAGGTTGTTTATACTGAGGATTATATGAAGGATGACTACAACTACCCATCACAAGATTGGTATAAGGCAGCGAAGGGTATTAAAAATAAGGTTGCTTGGACTGCACCTTATTATGACGATACAACAAAATTGACAATGGTTACTGCAGCTGCACCTTTTTATGATGAGAGTGGTAATTTTTGGGGTACAACCACTGCGGACATAGATTTAACAAATCTTCAGAAAATCATTAATGATTTAAAATTAGGGGATACTGGAAAAGCATTTTTACTGACCACAGACGGGACATTCATTGCTGGCGTGGATGCTAGTAAGGTTATGAAAATCAAGATAACCGATGATAAACAATTTGCTTCAGTAAGCAAGGATATATTAAGTGGGAAAAGTGGAAATAAAATTTATAATAATGCTGGAGATAATAGAGTGGTATACTATGCTCCAGTGGGTGATACAAAGTGGATAATTGGTGTCACTGCTTCAAACTCTGAATTATATAAATCATTACAATCCTTATTATTAGTTTTGAGTAGTCTTAGTGTAATAATAATAATTTTCATTATATTGAGCATTATTTTGTATAGTAACTATATTACAAATAATATTGGCAAGGTAAATAAGTTGGCCTCTATTATTGCTAGTGGAGATCTAACTAATGTAATAGAGATTAAATCTGAAGATGAGTTAGGGATCATGGGTGCAAATTTAAATAAGATGGCTAAAAATTTGAAGATTGTTTTTAATAATATTGTATCTAGTTTAGACAATATTGTAGGAACCTCGGAAGAATTAACAGCTAGCGCAGAGCAAACTCATTCTTCTGCTGAACAAGTGTCAAATATAATGAATGGTATGTATAATGGCGCATCGACTCTAGCAAAGGGTACGGAGGAAATATCTAGCATTGCAACTTATATTTATGATGGCATTAAAAATATATCAGATAATGTAAGCTTGACTTCAAAATCATCTTTGGAAGCTACTGAAATAGCTGAAAATGGTAAATTGGTAATTAAAAGGACTGTTGAGCAAATTAGTGATATAAGTAAGCAGGTATCCGAATCATCACAAATAGTAAATGTTTTAGGCGAAAAATCTAAAAAAATTGACAATATTGTTTCACTAATTAATGAAATTTCTGATCAGACCAATCTTTTGGCTTTGAATGCAGCTATTGAAGCGGCTAGAGCCGGTGAACATGGAAAAGGCTTTGCAGTGGTAGCAGATGAAGTTAGAAAACTTGCCGTTGAGTCTGGAGATGCTTCAAGTGAAATAAGCAAACTGATTATAGAAATTCAAACGGATATGTCGGCGGCAATTGTTGCAATGAATAAAGGAAACGCAGCAGTGGATAAAGGACAAGTAATGATAACTGAGGCTGGAGAATCCTTCAATAATATTGTGGCTTCTGTGCAAAATGTATCAGAACAAATGATTTCAATAGTTGAAGTAATTAAAGGGCTTTATAATAACTCAGAAACTATGATTCAAGCTGTACAAGATGTTTCAAGTGTCTCAAAAGAAAATTCTAACAGCATTAAAGAAATCGCATCTACTTCAGAGGATCAGATAAGTCAGATGCAACAGGTTTCAGAAGCAGCACAAGCACTTACAGAAATAGTTATAGATCTTCAAAACGATATAGCTAAGTATAAGATATAAGTATTGTTGTGGTTAGAGATTAAGGTGAAAATTAAAAGACAACTTCAGAAAAGAACTAGGTTAATAAATTCATGTACATTTGGTTAATTTTAACTTGTGCCACACCGTATTGAATAAACTAAAATAATTATTGTGAAAAGGCACATACCTCAATATTTCCTTGACCCCCTCTACCAAAGGGGGTCTAAAGTGGTTAACCCCAATAATTATGCGTAATAATATCATTAGCTTGTCTAAATAAATATTGAATCTGTGGTTAAGACAGTAAGGAAATAGACAGGTATCACAGGCTTTGGCAATTTTAAAAATTAAATAGAGTGAGTTTTATGTTCCCTAAATAAATCTAAAGAGGAAAGTCTTTTGTAAGTTATTTCCACGATTCTTGGCTAAGCAATATTGCTTTATTTTTAGGCTTCATTCAAAAGAGATATTTACAAACTATTTGAACAAATTTAACATACTGTTGCTTGTTTTATTCCTTAAATTATTATAACATGTAAGAAAGATAAATATGGAAAAAACATGAAATCACACCAACGTATGACAATGCAGGAATTACATTAAATCTGTAGTTACTCTGTTTTAAAAGTAAAAAAGAATATTGATAGTTATTGGACTGAAAGAAGAATTTTAGGTGAACCGCAATATGGGGTAAAGAAGGAGATTATATGGAGAAAAAAGAGTTTTACAAGCAATTAAAAAAGATAAATCTTAATGGAGCCGAACAATGGATATCTATAAGAAGTAAGAGTCTTGATAACCCACTACTATTGTTTCTTCACGGAGGGCCTGGTGGTTCTGAAATGGCTACAGCTTATGTCCATTATAGGAAAAGTGAGCTTGAGAATAAATTTATCATTGTAGACTGGGATCAAAGAGGAAGTGGAAAATCATATAATAAAAACATTGATTCAAATACAATGACAATAAAGCAGCTGGTTAATGATGGGCTGGAATTGACAAAGCTACTCTTAAGAGAGTTCAATAAAAGCAAAATATACTTAGTTGGGCACTCATGGGGCAGTATATTGGGAATAAAAATGATTGAAAAGGATCCAAACCTATATTTTACATATATAGGGATATCACAACTTGTGAATATGAGGCAAAGTGAAGAAAGAAGTCTATGTAATGCCATTGATTTAGCAGTTGCAGCCAAAAACAAAAAGGCAATACAAGAATTACAATCTTTAAAGAATTTTGATGCAACCCAAGAAAATTACCTGAGATACATGGATATACAAAGGTCCTGGTTAGCAAAGCTTGGTGGATTATATTATTCCGGAAAAAAAATTCATCCAAATATGTTATTTATAGGAGCATTATTTTCACCTGAATATAAACTTAAGGATGTAGCAAAACTAAAAAATGGATTAAGGTTTTCTGTGAAAAATATGTGGTCAGAAATAATGAGTGTCAATTTATTAAATGAAAAGTGTGAGTTTAGCATACCAATTTTTTTTATTTATGGAAAGGCTGACAATATATCATACCCGAAATTAATTGAACAATATTATGATGAACTAAAATCTCCAAGAAAGGAATTAGTTTGTTTTGAACAGTCTGGACATTCACCGCACTTTGATGAATGGGAGAAATATGAAAAAACTGTAATAAGGCTACTTGAGCAATAACAAAAGAGTGAATTTTTAGCCCGGTTTTTGAAAGCGCTTTTATACATGACATCAAATAATTATAAAAATAGGTATAATAACCTGTATGGTTCAGATGAAAGGAGATTTCTATGAAGGCGAGTACATATAGGAAATACGGTCCACCAGAGGTTCTTCAACTTAAAGAGGTTGAAAAACCAACCCCTAAAGACGACGAGGTTCTCATAAGAATATATGCAACAACCGTAAATCGAACAGACTGCGGATTTAGAAAACCTGAATATCTTGTAGTTCGATTAGTAAGTGGACTCTTTAGACCTAAGAAAAACATATTGGGCAATGAGATGTCTGGAGAGATTGAAGCAGTCGGCAAAAATGTCAAAACATTTAAGCCAGGTGACCAAGTTTTTGGATTAAATACTTTTAAATTTGGAACACACGCTGAATACGTTTGTATATCAGAAAAAGGTTCAATCACAATAAAGCCAGCCAACATGTCATTCAATGAGGCGGCAGCTGTCTGTGACGGACTGATGTTGGCAATGACATACATTAGGATAATAGATTTTAAGAATGTACAAAAAATCTTAATCAATGGGGCCTCAGGATCCATTGGTTCAGCATGTGTACAACTTGCTAAATATTATGGCGCAAAAATTACTGCCGTTTGCGATACTAAGAATATAGAATTAGTAAAATCACTTGGTGCTGAAAAAGTAATAGATTACTCAAAAGACGATTTCACTAAAGATAACCAGATTTATGATGTAATTATAGACGCTGTGGGAAAAAGTTCATTTTTCCGTTGTAAAAATTTGATTAAACCTGGCGGGACGTATTTTTCTACGGAACTTGGTTTTTTATCACAAAATATTTTTTTAGCATTGTTGACCCCACTCTTCAGAAGAAAAAAAGTCTTGTTTCCCATTCCCAAAGACAGTAAAGAAGATATAGTTTTTTTCAAAAAACTTATCGAAGAGGGACAGTATAAAGCTGTTATTGATAGAAGTTATCCATTAGAACAAATTATCGAAGCTACTAGGTATGTGGAGTCAGGACGAAAAACAGGTAATGTTGTAATTATTGTTTAATTATAAATTTTTCAACTTAATAGATTGATATCTTAAAGAGACTAGCTGTTAGTTTCCAGCAGCCCTGTTTTAGCAAGAACTCTAACTAATAAATATCTTAGAGAAAAAGGATTTATAACATTAACTGAAAAATATTTATGATTAGGTAATTCTTATTGAACCGCCGTGTACCGAACGGTACGCACGGTGGTGTGAGAGGTCGGTAAATAAATTAATTATTTACCTCCTACTCGATTAATATCACCCTAATATGCACATAGTAAATATAAATTCGCATTAAGGAGAGACATATATGTATAATATATTTAAGTTAGATAATGGAATAAGAGTTGTAGTTGAAAATATTGAATATGTAAATTCT
>JACMJL010000108.1 GCA_014380625.1 Clostridiaceae bacterium | reverse complement strand
CATTGAAATTGTGAAAGAGTATGGTAACTTGCCCCTAGTGAAATGCTTTCCCGGACAGTTAAACCAGGTATTTATGAATATACTCGCTAATGCCATTGACGCTCTGGAGGAGTCAAATAAGGGGCTCGGTTTTAGCGAAATTAAAGCTCGACCTAATCAAATCACTGTTCAAACTTTTGGCTCTTCTGTACTTGTTGTGCTAAAATGTTAGTTAAGTGTTAATAAAAGTTGTGCCAACAAAATAAATTATGAAGAAATTAATGACAAATATTCTAGATTTACCTGGTGTCATAGTAGAAGATTACAAGCAGATAGGAGCCACATTAATTTTAGTGGTAAAATCAAAACATCAAACATCAAAATGCCCTATATGCAATCAATCTAGCCATTATTTACATCAAAATTATAGGTATTTAATTAGAGATTTGCCGATAGGTAATAAAGAAGTAATGCTGAGAGTAAATCGACGCAGATTCAAATGTAAAAATTGTAATAAACCTTTTAATGAAAGCTTAGATTTTGTCGAAAAGAAAAAAAATTTCACGAATAGATATGCACAAAGTATTACTGAACAACTTGTTCATAGTGACATTAATAACGTGGCTAAAAACAATAAATTAACAGAAGAAGAAGTTTGGTCAATGGTAAAAAATGTAGCCAATAAAATATTACCTGTTGATGTAAAAAACTTACAAAAACTCGGCATAGATGAAATTAGTTTAGTAAAAGGGCAAGGAAAATTTATAGTTGTATTAGTAGATTTATCAACACATAAATTAATAGGCTTAGTTGCTGAAAGAAAACAAGAAGCAATCAAAGAAAAGATGCTTGAATGGGGAGAAAAAGTCTTAAACCAGATCAAAGAAGTAAGTATGGACATGACGGGTAATTATAAGTCATTAGTCAAAAAAGTTTGCCCGAATGCTGATGTAACAGTAGATAGATTTCATGTGACAAAAATGATTCATGAGGAATTAAATCAGGCGAGAATTGAGCAAAAAAAGGCAGCATCATCGCTAAAAGCGAAAGAAAGAGCTAAATTATTGGATAGTTTAAAAGGCAGTAAATATACATTGTTGAAAGCAGAAAATAACTTATCTGACGAAGATCAAGTAAAATTAAAACAAGTAAAAGATGCTTCACTAAAAGTAGGAGCCATGCACACTTTAAAAGAAGAGTTTCACTCTTTATTTGAAAAAAGCAATAATTTGGGTGACGGGATATTAGAATTAACAGATTGGTTAAAAAAAGCACAACCATACTATAAAAAAAGTGTAGAAACAATCAAAAGATGGTTGGGAGAGATTGTGGGCTATTTTGAATCAAGAACAACAAATGGGATAGTAGAGGGAATTAATACTAAATTAAAGCTATTAAAAAGGTGTGGTTTTGGATTTAGAAATTTGAGAAATTTTGAAATACGGGCATTACTTTTTTGGCATTTTCCTAAAAAATTAGCACAATAAGTACAGAAGAGCCCAAGTTTTCAAACTTCTCCCCCTCTCCCACTCCCCCACTCTCCCCTTCTCCCACTCCCCATTCCCATCATTCCGCTGCAACCAAAATTGAATAGCTTTCTCAATATCTGCCGATAACAATTATGAATGCTACAATGCTTTTCCCAAGAATTAAAACTCTCAGTTTGTCAATCCTTG
>JACMJL010000107.1 GCA_014380625.1 Clostridiaceae bacterium | reverse complement strand
GTAGTTACTAACATAACAACTAACCCTACAAACAGTAATTTAGGTGCATTTTTTTTATCTCCAATTTTTATCCATACAATCCAAGGTACAACAGATAAAAATGTACCTATCCACCAGCGCCAACTAAAGACTATCTGTGTAATCCATATATGAACCAATTTATAATTTGCATTTACCAACATATTATAAACATCGTCTAACATTTTACTATCATACATTTAAAATCACCCTATAATAGTTTACCCAATTTTTTCTTATATATTTTAAAAATTGGTAACTAATAATAAGAAACTGGAAGAGAATTAAACCAACTAGTAAGCGAATCATTATCTACTGATTTAGTTACTATATAATATTTGTTATTTAGCTCTATAAGATTTCCACTTCCTAACATTCTAAGAGCTACTTTATCTCCTACATAAAAATCAAAATAATAAGAATACCCAGTCGTCATATGTAGCTGAATAATAGATTTCCCGTAGTATCTCTTATTTACCAGATTAAAAAGCTCTTTGATTTTTTCTTTATCTGTTGTAGAAACATATCCACCACTATTCCCATTTTGCATACCAACCTTAGTTATATTATATTCATTAGTACCTAATACAGTTCTAAAACTCTTATAATGATATTGGATAACTACAAATAAAATAATACAAATTATGAAGAGCTTTTTTTTAATCCTTTTAATTTTCATAATAATCATTTACTCCTTTTCATATTTTTCCTTATTATAACATTATATAACAAAAATAGTCCATGCCTTTTGACATGAACTATAAAAATATAATTTTTTCGGTCTACTTTACTGCAACAACTGGTCTTGCCTCAATATAGCCTCTATAACCCATTGGAACAAGTTGGAACCTCGGTGCTTCTTCAGGCGCCCAATTATATCCGTAAATATTAGGGTTGAATTTTTCAATGTGCTCCCAAACTTCATCGATAACCTCCATAAAGTCCTCATCATTATAAGGTTCACCTTGAAAAATCATCAGCTTGCAGGGTGGCAACTCAATAAGCTCATATCCATCAGGAACTGCATTGTTGTAATCAATTGGTAGTTCCACCCCCTGCACATATTGGGAAGTACCCTCTTTTATAAGATGTTTTGGTAACCACATTCCAATTGGTTCATACATTGCTTCTTTAACGCTTGAAAGCATAGACCACACATCACAGCCTACTTCTTCGCAGTATTCAAAATAATGTTTTGCATTGATTCCTCGCTTTAGAAGTACCTTTCTGGCAGAGCGTTCAATAATTTGCACAAATACTGTTTGGGTTGATTTTCTTTCACTCATATTAATTTCTCCTTTATGAAATGCTTGGTAGGTATCGAAAACTCTCAAAGGCATAAAAAGTTGTATGGGCGGAGTCTTTTGACTATATCTTTTGGGGGGTAAACCAAACTCCTTTGAAAAAGCACGAGTAAAACCTTCGTGTGAGTCAAATACAAAATCCAATGCCACATCTATTATTTTGCATTTCTCATCCCTGAGAACAAGTGCTGCTTTGGTTAGCCTTAGAGCACGAATATAATCAAATGCTGTCCTTCCAGTTATCTCTTTAAAAACTCTGGCAGTATGCCAGGAAGAATACCCAGCCACATTTGAGAGTTGCTTAAGTGTAATCTTTTCATATAGGTTTATATCAATATATTCCTGCACTTTTTGCACTGCCCTTACTATTTCAACCTGATTCATTTTCTCACCTCCATTTATATCATAAATCAAAGGAATAAATGATTCTTGACCTGAATTGCTGAGTTCTAATTGATTTTATTAGAAACCGTCTGTATCCCAAAAGGTAAAACAATGCATACTCTCTATTAACTGTTCTGTAGTTTTTATCTCTTTAGCTCCCAAGTAAAAAGGAGTTATTAGGCTTATCATCCTACCTTTTTCTTCTATAGGTTTTGCGGGCGCTACATCAGGTATAGATGCTGAATACCTTATCTCTACTTCACTTAAACCCAAGGCTACAATTGAAGCCTCAAGCATAGCCTGAAATAATACCTCATAGCCTGGAAGTGCTCCAAATTCCTTAACCCGAAGGTTTATATCCATCCTTGCACTATCAATATAAGCTACTACCTTCCCATCTATCTCTGCAACTAAACATTTTTGATATTCAGTTTTTACCCAAGCCTCCCAGTAATATTCATTATCTCTAACAATAGTTCCAGATAATCTTCCTGAGTACTCTTCATATATATTCTTGATCTTTACAAGATCCTTTTGAAAATCCATAGGTCTTATATTAATTTTACAGTTATCAGTAGCACTAACCTTAGTTATCTTGAAAGACCTATTTAAGCTCCGCCAGCCTAGTCTTCCATAATACCCTAGTTTATCTTCTGAAGTTGCAAGGGTGGAAATATTAAT
>JACMJL010000106.1 GCA_014380625.1 Clostridiaceae bacterium | reverse complement strand
TCTACTACTTCTGGAGTCAAAACACAGGAACTCATACTATTCAATCCTAATATTTCCTTCAATTTAATTCTTAATTCAGTTTTCCAAAGATCATACTCTACAAGATTTTCTGCTTTAAACCCGAGTTTTCTGGTTTTTTCACAATAAAGCTTTTCTAAGTGTTCCCTAGTACTGTAGTATTTCTGTTCCTGAAACATAAATCAACCTACCTTCCCTTAAACTTGCTCTTTTGTTATCATCATTACAATTTTTTCGCAAATCTCATGAGTAATTAAAGAATCTGAAATAGATGGAGATGGAGTAATATTATTTTCAACACAACTAATAAAATGATCAACTATTTGATAAAACCCTCGTTTATATAATGTATGTTCCCAATCACCAAATTTTGATACAGTTATATCTTTGTTATGGAACTTAGTTGTTTCTATAAAATTTTCTACAACATATTTTTTCTCAGCGGTCATATATTCTATTATTTCTTCTGTAATACCATTGTTTCTATTCATAATTCCAATAGCAGTACATCCTTCTCCAATTAATTGAATAACTACATTGTGAAGTAAATCATCTTTTTCTAAATAACGAACCTGAAGTTCTTTCACCTCAGTGTCCATCAAGAAACGAAGGGTATCAACAACGTGTATAAAATCTTCTACAATGGCTCTTCTAGTTTCATCTGGAAATTGAAATCTATTTTTCTGAATAACAATTATATCTGCTTTCCCATGTTCTTTTAGTTTATTTATCATAGGAGCAAATCTTCTATTAAATCCTACCATAGCAATTAGGCCCTTTTCTTCAGCTAATCGCGCTATTTCCTTACTCTCATGAAAGTTTAAGGATATTGGTTTATCAATGTATACATTAATTCCCTTCATAAGAAGTTTTTCTGCAATTTCGAAGTGTGCCTCTGTAATCGTGCTAATAAATGCTGCAGCTATGCCCTTCTCTATTAATTCATCTACAGTTTGCACACATTGTATAATTCTATATTTCTTTGATAGTTTATTCAAGGTACCTTTGTTTCTAGTACAAAGTATAAGTTCTATATTTTCTTTTTCAGTAAGTACTGGTAAGTATCCCTTTTGCGCTATGTCTCCTAGTCCAATAATTCCAATCTTCATTTTAAAAATCTCCTTTTAAAATAACATTCATATTTTTTTTATATTTGAACAACCTAACATAGAGGTGATAAAATGACTAAAACGGATCCAAGTCTTGAAGGCTTATCTAAACAAAAACCTTTTGACAAAGATGAAACTCAACCTGATATGAAAGGCGATAAGGTTTGGCATAGTAGAGCTAACAAAACTCAGCATAACAAACCTAAACCAGAAAAGTAATTGTGCATGGCTTCGGCCATGTTTTTCATTTTACAAGTACTTTTATCAATTCCTTAACCCTTTCATCACAAATACTATAATTAATCTCTAACCCATTCCTTTTACCTTGAATTAATTTTGCACTTCTTAATTTTTGCAAATGTTGAGATAAGGTAGATTGAGGAATCTCTAAGCAATCCTGCATATGACTTACATTGCATTCCCCTTTTTTCAGTAATCCATTAATAATACATAATCTTACTGGATGTGCTAAAACTTTAAGCATTTCTGCAATTTCGTTATACTCCATATAATCTTTATTCATAATTAACCTCTCTCTAAAAATGATTTTTTACTTATATTGTTATATTCATATATTATGATACATTATGCAATAAATCAACAATCAATTCATTTATCCCCCTTTTAACTTCCAATTTAGTTTGATATGATTATAATATTAAAAACTATAATAAAAACGCTAGGAATGGTGATAAATATGTCTGTTAATATTACGAATGATTGGATGGAGTTATTAGAGGATCAATTTGATATGGATTATTATAAGGCTTTGCATGCATTTCTTAATCAAGAATACAGCTCCGGTACTGTATATCCAGATAGATATGATATATTTAATGCGTTGAATTACACTTCATATATGAATGTAAAGGTAGTTATATTAGGACAAGATCCCTATCATGGTCCTAATCAATCTCATGGTCTCTGTTTTTCAGTTAAACCCGGGGTACCTATCCCACCGTCCTTGGTTAATATTTATAAAGAATTAAAAGATGATCTTGGGTGCACTATACCTGATAATGGATATTTGAAGAAATGGGCTGATCAAGGCATACTCCTCCTCAATACATCCCTAACTGTAAGAGGTGGAGAGGCAAATTCCCATAGAAATAAGGGATGGGAAACCTTTACAGATTCAGTTATCTCTCTACTTAACAAAAGAGAAAAACCCATAGTTTTTATACTATGGGGCAATAACGCTATATCCAAAGAAAAGCTTATAACTAATAAAGCACATTTTATAATTAAATCTGTCCATCCTAGTCCACTTTCTGCTCATAGAGGTTTTTTTGGTAGTAAACCTTTCTCAAAGACAAATAACTTTTTACAATCTGTAGACGAGAAACCAATTGATTGGCAGATTTAAACATATTTAATTACAAGGGCTTAATAAAACCTTCATAAAAAGCCCTTATCTCATCATAAACTTTAGACTTACTTAGTTTAAACCCATTAAAGGAGTTCACCCACATAATACCTAACAAGCTATTAGTAATAAACATGCCCTTACATTCTTTCAATATTTCCAAGGAAAACTTTTTTTCTATAATATTATATTCAGTCCCTAATTCCTTAATTATAAAGTTTCTAACTATTCCGCTTAAAAGTCCACATTCAACAGTTGGTGTAAGTATACAATCCCCCATAATTATGAAAATGTTAGAAATACTACCTTCACTTAATAAATTTTCAGTATTAAGAAATACAACCTCATCAAACTCTTCTTTTATCGCCTGTTCTCTTTCAAGAATGTTATCCATATAGTTAAAACTTTTTAGATACACCATATGACTATGAGGGTCCCTTTTAAGTCTACTTAATTTAACTTTAAAACCCTTATCATAATGGCTCTGATTATACACCAAGGCTTTCTTTGTAACAACTATATTTTCATCAGATACCATAATCTTAGCGGCACAATTTTGAACTCCTTCAAGTTCTTTTAAAATCATTTCTTTAGTGACTGTAGTTTTAATGCCTAGTTTTACCAACCCTTCATTAAGTCTACTTAAATGTTCTTCTAAAAAAACCGGTTTTTTTAAAACTAAAATTGTTTCAAATAATCCTTTTCCAAAATAAAAGCCACTATCAAATTCAATTTGCATTTAATCCACTCCATTACTAAGTACTCTCATTAATGCCTTCCCTTTATGTAAGGTCTCTTCATATTCAAATTCAGGTTCTGATTCACAAGTAATTCCTCCACCTACTCCAAAGTAAGCCTTACCCTGCTTTAAATGGATAGTTCGTATTAGGATATTTAAATCTACACTTTCATCAAAGCCAAGATAACCAATACATCCAGTGTAAAGATTTCTTCGCAGACCTTCTATTTCTTCAATAATCTCCATGGAGCGAATCTTAGGTGCTCCAGTTATTGATCCTCCTGGAAAACAAGCCTTTATACAATCAATAACATCATACTCATCTTTTATCATACCTGTTACATTTGCTACTAAATGATGTACTGTTGCGTAGGTTTCAATTTTAAAAAGTTCTGTTACTTTAACAGAGTTAGGCTTGCATACCTTGCTTAGATCATTTCTCTCTAAATCAACTATCATGAGAAGCTCCGACTTATCTTTTTCACTATTTATAAGTTCTTCTTTTAATAATCTATCCTGTTCCTGATCTAAACCTCTTGGTCTTGTACCTTTAATTGGTCTAGTTTCAACTTTTTTTTCTGCTATTTTTAAGAATCTTTCTGGTGAAGAACATGCTATTTCAAAGCCATCTAACTTCATGTATGCAGAAAAAGGAGCCGGATTTACCTGTCTTAAATCACTATATAATTCATGAGAATCACCCTCAAAATCACACTTAAATCTTTGAGTTAAATTCATGATGTATATATCCCCAGCTTTTATATAATCTATAACCTTCTCCACTGCTTTTAAATACTTATCTTTAGATAAATTAGAACTAAATTTCTCCATTTTAACCGCTTCAGTTACTGATTTATATTTAACTTTTTTACCATTTTCAATTTTAGCTTTTATCTTTTCAATACTTGTAAAAGAATCTTTTAATATACCCATTGCAGATATAAAGGTTTCTTTTTTTAAATTATCTATAATAATCAAATTATCGTAGAAATTATAGTACACCTGTGGAATTAAAACATCCGTTTCTGCATTAGCAGGTATTTCTTCAAGTTCCCTTACTAGGTCATAGGATAGATATCCTATGCCTCCAGCTATAAACGGGATTTCAGTATTATTTTCAATCTTGTATTTTTTCAATATAGCTTTTAAATTATTGAATATGTCTTCTTTTACCTTTACTCCATTAATTAATACTATCCTAGCTTCTTCTTTAATAGTTAGAAAAGGATTAACTCCAATAAAAGAGTACCTTCCAATCCCCTGATAATCTCTTCCACTATCTAAAAATGCTGTATTATTTTCATCCTTAAATATGGAATATATATCAAAGGGTTCAAGGTTTGTAGCTATTTCTTCTAAATTTACTTTCAAGTTTTCTATCTCCAATCTATTTTTTTAAGTTATTATATATTCTTGCCTCTTTTATAAAATTTTCAAGAATTTCATGCCCATATTCAGTTAATTCCGCCTCTGGATGAAATTGAACTCCTTCAATGTAATATTCCCTATGTTTTATCCCCATAATAACTCCATCCTTAGTTTGAGCTGTCACCTCTAAGGAAGATGGCAAAGTACTAGGTTTTACAACTAAAGAGTGATATCTTGTTACTTTAAAAGGATTTACAATACCTCTAAAAACACCTTCTCCATTATGAAAGACTTCACTTATCTTTCCGTGTACAGGCACTATTCCTTTAATTATTTCTCCACCAAAATGTTGTGCAATCGCTTGATGCCCAAGGCATATCCCAAGTATTGGTACCTTACCTTTAAACTCTTTAATTATCTGAAGGCTAATTCCCGCTTCTTTTGGGCTCTTTGGCCCTGGAGAGATTATTATTCCTTCTGGCTTTAGAACTTTAATTTCTTCAATTGTAATTTTATCATTTCTATAAACAAATACATTTTGATTTAACTCTTCAAAATATCTTACCAAGTTGTACACAAAAGAATCATAATTATCAATCATTATAAACATAAATTACTCCATTCAAACTACAGCTACTATTTTGTATTTATTTTAGCATAACTCCTTAGTAAATGTTAATGTTTTTAGTTCTGTAATACAGATGCCTCACCTATTTCTCAGTGTCATTGGTCTGTGTTTAAGAAATATGTTGCTAAAATTGGAATTATTTAATCTACCAACTTATAAGCCGTTAGGCTTTTTATAAACTGCTGATAAATTAAATCTACGCTACATCCAATCGTTGTTTACAAATGGATGAATTTATTTCACTAATATACTCAGAGCTCATGATCTTAATGAGTTCTCTTATACCTATAGATGTGTCATCAAAATTTATTCTAAATACAAATTTAAACCATGCCAAATAATTATTTGTATATTTACTAGCGATTCCTTTAAATCGTAGCATCCAATTCAAGAAGTTATTTAAATAGTTTTCACCTAAATTAATCTTATATTCTTTTATTGAACTATTATAAAAAGTTATTTTTTTGTCCCTACAAAACGAAGAATACGCAGGTTTCTGACTAAATGCTAGAGTGTTTTCTTTACTTACTAAATTTCCTATAGCAGCATCTACACATCTTTTGTTAAAACCCAGATTTAAAGTCGCTCTACAGGCTGTATTTTCTGATTGATCAGTAGCTATTAGTACACATACCTTTTCACCTAATAAATACTTATACTTTCTACCACACTTTCGTGGCGCTCTATTGTCAATACCCTTTTGCCCTTTGAGAGAATATGCTAAAAACGTATCAGCTACTTCTACTAATCCTATAAACTCAGTATTTTTAACGTTTTTCAAAGCAATAAGAAACTTGTGCCTCCAATAAAAAAGTGTAATATATGAAACACCAATTAACCTGGCGGACTTCCTTAAAGAAAGGCCCATAATAGTACATTTTATGAACGCGGGCCATTTATTTAGGAAGTGGCACATATTCAGTGGACTATTCGTAAAATCAGTAAAAGTTCTTTTACAGGTTTTGCATTTGTAACGCTGTTTTTTATTATAAGTTCCATAACGAATTACCTCTTCACTTTGACAATGGGCGCAAATTAACCCATTTAAAGACCTATTTGTTCTGAAAATTTCTAATATGTTTATTCCCTTGTTGTAACACTCCATTTTGAAACCTCCTAGATACTTAAAAAGTATCTAGAGTATTGACAAAAATATAACCACTTAATCACCAACACACTTTTTAAACAGAGACTAATGTCTATTTATAATAGATTTATATGCCCTGCTTAAAACTATCTTGACTTTGATAATGTTAAACACTATACTTAATATTATTAATATAAATATTAAATAACCTTTGAATAAAGTTAAGGAGGATATTAAAATGCCACTAGATGTGATGCCAGATTGGTTAACCACTTTAGATGATGAAGATGTAAGTTTTATCAAAAAATTTATACTATCTTCAGGATCCTTAAAAGAAATTGCAACTATATATGGAGTTACTTACCCAACAGTAAGGCTTAGATTAGACCGTTTAATTCAGAAAATACAAATATCAGAAGATACCACAAATGAACCTTTTGTATCTCTAATAAAAAGACTGGCTGTGAATGAAAAGTTGGATTTTGGTACTGCTAAAATTATAATTTCAGAATACAAAAAAACAAAAAAGGAGATTGATTAAAATGTCTACTTTATTCGAAATTTCATTGAGAATTTTATTCCTTCTAATAGCTTTAGCAGGGCCTATAATACTGCAAATATTCTTGTCAAAAGGATCGAATAAGTGGCTTGGATTAGTATTGCCAGTTATTAATTTTATTTTCTCCATTATGGCAGTTTTAGGTATTACCATATTCGCAGACCAATCAACCGCTGAAATCTTAATACAATTTATTACGATATTTTTAGTATTTAATATTCCAACAATTATTTTACTAAGTATATATTTTGCTTGTCGTGAAAAATTAAAAAAGAACAAACAGATAGATAAGATGAAAATTCAAGATTTAAACTAACCAACAAACCCAAAAGGCTGCAAACTAACACCTGTAGTTTACAGCCTAAACCTTATTATTATTTAGTAATTTCAATTACAGCAAAGGCGTCATGGGCATGGATTGATTCTTGATGTCTACTAGAAATTGAAAACCAGCTTACTCTATTGTCTTCCTGTAACCTTTCCGCAACAAGTCTTACCATATCCTCTACGAATCTAGGATTTTCGTAAGCCTTCTCAGTTACATACTTCTCATCAATCCTTTTTAAAATAGGATAAATGTCACAACTGGCAGAAGACTCCACCACTTCAATAATATCTTCAATATACATTAAATCACTATATCTAAGAGAAACCTGGACGTATCCTCTTTGATTGTGTGCAGAATATTCACTAATTGCCTTTGAACACGGACACAAGGTAGTTACAGGAACTTCTACAGAAAGAATGAAATCGTACTCTGTAGAGGGCTCTAAATGTAAACTCCCAAAAACCTTACATTTATAAGGCATAATCCCCTGAAAATCTGATACCGGAGCCTTCTTTTTTAAAAAGAATTCAAACTCCATTTCCAAATATCCATCCTTCGACTCCATTTTCTTTACCATAGCATGTATAAGTGTTTTTAAGTCCTTTTTTATATCACTCAGTTCCAATGTATTTTCTCCAAATTCAGAGAGTAAGATTGGAAGTCTGCTCATATTAGCACCTTTTAGATCCTGTTCTAAACTTACTGACATAGAGAAATTACCTATTGTAGGAACAGACATACCTCTTTTAGTTTTCAGCGTAACAGGATATAAAACATTACTAATACCAACCTTGTTAATTTTATATTTATAATCACCTTTGGTGTTTTGTATATCTAACACAACAATTTCCTCCTTAGCAATAAATCCTTATACTCCTCTCATCTCTGGAGGCCATATTACTTTATGAATTTGTAAACTCAACCTTACGCTCAAACCTTCAGTCATAAAGTATGAGTTTTTTTCAACCAGCATTGTCACAATATCACTTGTTTCAATTGATTTAAATACAGGTGAAAAATTGATGATCACCTCATTGGTTGAGAAAATAAATTTATATTTATCTATAACTGCTAATGCATAGTCTATATCTTCTTGACACGCAACAACAAATTTAATTTCATCTCCTAAACGAAGCTTAGAAAAGTTTTCTTCAAAAATATTATATTCATGCATTAGAGATCCAGGACATTTTACATCTAAAACATAGTGAAGTGGAAAAACCTCTTTATCAGTGAAAGTAGCAATTTCTTCTTTTGAATAAACAGGGCAACTTCCATTGGTTTCTATTCGAACATCAAAGCCTTCCCTTGCTAAATATAGTGGCAAATATCTTTTGGCCTTTTTAGTTTCAAGGGGTTCTCCACCAGTACATAGTAACTTGACAGCCCCGATTTCCACCAACCTTTTTACAATTTCCTCACCTGTAAGAAATTCATTTTCATTTGCACTCTCATCGTAGCTATAAGTGGTGTCACAATAGCTACATCTTAAGTTACAGCCTGCTACCCTTACAAAAGTAAGCACCTCACCAGCTGAAATTCCTTCCCCAGATATACTTGTGAAAATTTCCACTACAGGAATTTTACACTTTATAAACTGTTCTAAATTCATATGGACTCTCCTTTAACCTCTGCAAAGCTAGTAGGAGTTTCCCACACCTTCACAGTCCTTAATTCAAGATTAAGTAGCAATAATTCTTTTGTCAATGTATCGAAAAAATTCATTGCCATTTCCTCAGCCGTGGGTCTGTAACTTACCCTTGCAACTTTTCTCTGGTTTTTTATTAGTATTTGTGCAATATCATGTTCTAGTGGTTCCGGTGAATTAATCCAATACATAAAAGCATGATCTAGTGGATCTACAATTCTATCTTTTACCAACTGTTTTAAATCCTTAAAATCAATGACCATACCTTCTGAATTAATCTCTGACCTAATTACATCTTCTATTTTTCTTGTTACTTCAATTTGCATTTTATAAGTATGCCCATGAAGATTTTTGCATAAACCCTCATGTCCTGCTAATAAATGCGCCATATCCCAGGAAAATTCTTTTGTTATAGACACCTTACCCATTTGCATTTCTCTCCCATTCGGAAAAATTATTAAACTTCTTTATATTTTAATGGATCTTTTGATCCTGCTTCTTTAAAAGCTTTAATTCTAAGTAGGCAGCTATCACAGGTACCACAAGGCTGTTCATCCCCATTATAACAGGTCCAAGTATCACTATAATCTACGCCTAGCGACATGCCAAGTTCTACTTCCTGTGTTTTGGTCATGTACATAAAAGGAGCACGAACCTTAATCTTTTTACCCTCAACTGCGGCACAAACTGTACCTAAATTAATTGCATTTTCCATTGCTTCAATAAATTCCTGTCTACAATCCACATAACCAGAATAATCTACTTGGCTTACTCCTATAAATATATCCTGAGCGCCCACTACCTCTGCATAAGAAGCAGCATATGCTAAAAATATCATATTTCTTGCAGGCACATAGGTAATTGGAATACCCTCCCTATTTTTATCTCCTTCAGGAATATCTATATTTTTATCCGTTAATGCAGAACCACCCCAGGCATCCATATTTGTTTTCACTAAAACATGGTCTTTTACCCCTGCTTTTTCTGCTATATTCTTTGCACATTGAATTTCCTTATCATGCCTCTGACCATAGTCAAAGCATATACTATAAACCTCATACCCCTCACTTTTTGCTAAGTATAAAGCTGTCGTTGAATCTAGTCCTCCCGATAATAAAACTACTGCTTTTTTCATAACAATATCATCCTTTCTTTGCTATAATAAAAATATTCCCTAATTGATTATATTCTAAATATAAAAGGGTATCCTTTGTTTTTCTAACAAAAAATACCCGAACTCTCTAGTAATTCAAGCCTAGTTTTGTTTAGAGACAGGATGGTCACACGAACTGTCTTATTTGATTTTTCAATGTATTATAGCATTTTCCTATTTTATTTACAACAGCTTATTATCTTTTACTTTGAATCAAAACTTTTTCTTTGAATTTCACCCCAGCTATTTTTGTGTTTCTTATATCTAATCATTCCTTCTATTCTATATAAAACTGTTAGTTGTCTATATCCAAAGTTCTCCAAAACTCCATATATTGTTAGTTTTAAGAGATGACCTATACTGGGATATTTGCTAAAGGTATAATCCTCCAGAAGAATGGCTCCTATAGAAAGTATTATCCCATATAATATGGAGGCAACTAAAAATAAAATAAAGAATCTACCATTTAATATGCCCATGAAATAAAATATAGGGATAAATATATACCCTGCTATTTCTATAACAGGTCCTATCATCTCAAAAAACCAGAAATAAGGAGTTGCAAGCATCCCAATAAGCCCATACCTTGGATTGAAAAGCATTTTTTTATGCCTAAATAGACTATCCATTAAACCAATTTGCCATCTTCTTCTTTGAGTTCTTAAATCTTTTAATTTTTCTGGGGCTTGAGTCCAACATACAGGGTCAGGTAAAAACTTCACATTATACTTTCTTTTATTTTTCACCATATATTCATGAAGTTTCATCACTAGTTCCATGTCTTCTCCTATTGTACCAACTGAATAACCCCCAACTTCCACAGCTTCCTCTTTTCTAAAAGCACCAAAGGCTCCGGAAATAATAAGAAGGGAATTAAGAGAATTCCACCCCATTCTTCCTGTTAGAAATGCTCTTAAGTATTCAACAACTTGAAACATTGCTACTCTGCTTTTAGGTAGCTTAATTTCTTTTATATTCCCATTAACAATAGTACTTCCATTTGCAATTCTTATTATTCCACCAACGGCTATGGTTTCCTTGTTTTCAATGAAAGGCATTATTACTCTAATTAGAGAATCCCCTTCCAAAATAGAGTCTGCATCAATGGAAGCAAAGATAGGATATTTCGAGATGTTAATTCCAATATTAAGTGCATCTGCCTTTCCACCATTTTCTTTGTCAACTAAAACTAAGTTAGGGATATCTGCATTTTTATAAATCCCTCTTACTTTCTTCGTCTTAATATGATAACGAATAGGTTGATTTACAAGTTTTAAATTATAGGCTTCAATAATTTTATTCAAGCTATTATCCTTTGAACCATCATTTACAATTACAATCTCGAATAAGGGATAATTTAAAGAAAGTAAGGATTGTATATTTTGTACAATGGTTGCTTCCTCATTGTAAGCTGGTACAAGTACAGAAATAGGAATCATATTATCTGAGATAGTATACTTTTTATAGTCAGAATAAAGCATTTTTTTAATATAATCAGAAAGACTAAAGGCAGATAATACTAGTTGGATAAAATAAATTGAATTTACGCACAAAACATAGAATAATATAAAGTGATTAAAAAATATTATTAGATTTATAAATATTTCATACAGCATTTTTAGTGTCACCTACCTCACTTTTATTAATATAATCATTTATTAACTTTGCCAAATTTCTTTTGTTATCATCCGTAGAATACTCATATCGATATAAATCTGCAAATACACCACTATTCTCCATAGCACTCAAAAGACTATCCTTTGCGAAAGCATCTTGTGCCAAAAAAACAGTTTCAATTTTATTAATTTCATTAGGCATCATAAAAATTGCTTGTGCAGAGTTATATCTAACCCACCACTCCCTATCATTTAGAGCACTTACTAGTGCGGGTATTGCTTTAACATCCGCTAATTTGCCTAAACTCTTTGCCGTTACAGACCTAACCTGCCAGGATTCATCCTCCATACATTCTATTAAATCCTCTATAAATCTTATATCAACAGTTTGTCCAATTACTTTAATAGCTGCAATTTTCCTATCTAAATTTTCTTCTTTAAGGAATGCTGCAATAATCTCATTTAAAGTCAAATCCATATGATTTCCTACAGACTTAATAAAAATTGATGAAATATAAGGGTCCTCGTTAAGAATCATTTCATAATAAAGAGGTATTTTATCCCCTTCAAAACTGTCCACAATCTCTATTAAACTTCTTTCACTTAAAATGTTATTTCGATTTAGTTTAGTGAAAGCAGTTATTAACCCATGCATGTCCCCTACCTTAGCTAGGGCCATTAAGGCATTGTATTGAACGTCAGGTGATTTTTTATCTAGTGCTTTTAATAGGTAAGAAATAGCCTTCTTACTTCTGAATTCTCCAAGTATCTTACAAGAAAGTGCAATTTTCTTATGATCTTTTGATTTTAAATCTTTTAATACACTATCTAATAGCTTAGTTTCCTCGCAAAATTTTATTATGTTTACTCTAATTTCACCAGAAAATACAGAGGTGAAATATTGGACTCTATCTATAAGTATTTTTCTTTTTATTGAATTCTTAATTTTTACTTTTATTATTTCTACAGTTTTATATGTAGGATACTGCTCCTCCATCTTCAAAAGTATATTGTCAATATACGGAAGAAGCTCTTTCTCATATTTAGTTCTTTTTCTAAGTTCATAGGAATTTACAGTTTTCTCGAATAATATATATATATATAGAAAGAAAATAAAACCTGCGAAAAATATTATTGAATAATATACGTATTGTTCCATGGGATTTCCCTCCTATCAAATAAGTTTTTGAAGTCTTAAATCTAATTCTAATATAGAAAATGGCTTTTGAATAAATTCATCTGCTCCATTTTTAAAGGAACTTTCAAGTGCGCTTTCACTTCTAAAAGAGGAAAACACTATAACTTTTGTGCCTTTCAAAGTGATTATATTGTCTTTTAAATATTTCTGTAAGGCTGTAAAGGGTGAAAAATCTATTATAAGTAAATCAATTGTTTCACTTTCAAATAAAGGAATTGATTCTTCCATATCTACAGCTCTAGATACCCTATATCCTTTATTTTTATACCTTGAAGACAAAATCTCAGCTAATATCTGATCTGAATCAATTATTAAAATATGTTTCTGTTTTTTTGTAGTATCGATATTATCATGAATATAAATTTTAGACTTACCATCTCTCTTAGCTAAAGCTTGACTTATCATTGCATCATTAATAAGGTAGTCATAATCATAGGTTTCCGTATTTAGAGCTGAAATTCCAGCGCTAAAGCTAATTTCTACACCATAGGTTTCTGTTAAGGAACTCACATTCTTTTGTAGTCTTTTTCCCACCTGTAAAACATGTTCAATAGTTTTTCCTTCAAAGGCTACTACAAATTTTTCCCCTGAATATCGATAACTAAAATCTCTTTTGTCTATTTCACTTTTAACAAAGTTACTGATAAAAACTAAAACTTCGTCTCCTTTTTTCTTTCCAATCCTTTTATTAATTCCACTCATATCATCAACATCTAATAACATAAGGATTAATGAGGTTTTCTCTTCCTTAGCTATCTCTATGTTTTTCTTAAGTAGTTTTTCTGCATATTTTCTAGTATATACACCTGTAAGCCTATCATAAGTATTACCATTATCAATTCTTTTCCCGATTCGAATATAATTCTTTATTTTTTTATAGGTCTCTTCTGAGAGAGGATCCTCAATAATATCCATAGCCCCTAATTCAAGTGCCTTTAACCTTAGTAGTTCATCTGTAATCCCTATAATCACAGTAGGAATGGAATCAATAGTTCCTTCATCTTCAATTATTTCATAAAGGGTTAGTCCATTATTATTTTCACCATTATCTATAAGTATAAAGTTAGGACTATATTGGTTTATTGTATCTAGTATGCATCTATCTAAATTTGACACGCATCTAGAGCACCCCTCTACATAGACATCTATATTATCAGATTCTAGTCTTTCCATTAATGGTTTTAGTTTTTCAACGTTATTTGAATAAATCATTACAAGTCCTTCATAATTATTAATTTGTTGTTTCATTTGTTTCTCCCTCCAATCTCTTTAAATGCCTTTTGTAATATATAGTAAGAAGGTTTTAATCTTTCATGGTATGTAGGAATGTCCCATTTATCCCAATCATACTTTTCAGAACTTAAATATTGATTAACTTTACCTTCCTTCAATAAAATTCCTCCAATATATATTCCATCCATATATTTAGGCTTAATTCCATCCTTATAAAGATCATCCATGTTGTTTTTACTTGATGGGTCCAATACATTTAAAAGTTGCCAAGGAATTCTTATTTCGATTTCATCTCCCATTATATTAAAGTCCACAAGGGAGTTGAATTCATTGCTACTAGGATTTCCATTACCAAATTTAAGCTTGCCAGTTTCATACTTTGATAAAGGCAATATAGTGTTATCCTCTGGTAGTAACAATTCTTTATTAAGACATAAATAAATAGAATTAAAAATCCCACTGTTTTTTTCTTCTATTTGGGGAATCCGTGGGATATTGTTTGGGAACCTTGAATAAATGTAATAAAAGGAATCATAATAACCATCCACTAAAATTTTCGAATTATCTTTTCCATCAATTTGAATTAAAAAGTCTGTAGCTCTATCCAAATCCATTGTGTGGTTAATATTAGTATTTCCCTGATTTGAAATAGTATCTATTGGTATAAGAAATTTATCTTTGTTAATATCAAAATTTTTAGAATGTACTCTAAAATATACATATTTTTCATCAGAGGTTACTGAAATATTTGTATCTTCCTTGAAAGTTAAGGGTTTTATTTTATTCCAATCTGCTACATTACCATCAATGTCTATCAGAGTTTTTACTGCCCCCGGATCAAAGGCAAGAAGTCCAAATTCTTGTTCATTAGTTTGTGTATTAGACCAATAAGCCCTTCTATCAGGAATATCTAAATCCATAGTGTTCCAAGTCCGCTTAAACCACTCATCCTGCCAAGAAAATACTAATCCTCCCATATAATTTTCTGTTTCAATATCCGTTAACATATTAGCAACCATCTGGCCCTGATCTGATTCACTAACATTTCCTTGGTTATATCCCATATAAATATTATCATGAGCCTTTCCACGAGCAGCAGGGATTCCAAATTCTGCAACAAGCACAGGCATTGTGTGTATCTTTCTCAAATCCTTTAAATAGGCTTCATAGGTGTTAATTTTACCTGTTGAGTCTTTGAAGGTGTAATATTCCTTTTGGTAGTTCATAAAATCCGGATAATAAGGATAAATATGATAGGAAGCAAAACATCCAGGTAAAAAATCAGCCTTAGCTTTAATATGCTCTACATTTACAGAGACTTGGTCTTCATATACAAGAGGTTCATTAGGATGGCTAAGAGGGTCTGTAGTAACCCAGTTAGTAAAACTTAAGGGCCTTTGCATCCCATATTTCTCTGTTTCATATTTTATTGAATAATCACCTATCTGCGAAAGCCAATTTTCAAAGGGAGATGCATCTTTTGAGAATAAATATTTTCCTTGGAAACTTGTAACAGTTTCATTTAATTTATTAGTATTTACAACAAAATCCGAGTCCCACTCAATGCCTAAAACCCATGCAGACACATACATTGAAACATCCTTTGTATATGATCCACTAGCATGTCCAGCCTCCTGCTCTATTGTAGAATTTCCATGAATAACATCTATGGTAGTTTTAATATCCTTCTTAAATCTATCATTAATTTTAGGGTCATAAGCATTCTTTAAAGCAGCTATGTCAGTTTCATTAACCCACACTCCATGCATAACATAGATTGGTGTGATTGATTTATGATTATACTCATACAAAGCATCATAAAATTCTGGAGATAAAATAGTATACACCCTTATGGTGTTAGCATTCATTTTCCCTATTTCTTTAAACCATCTGAGATAGTCTGCTTTTGTAATTGAAAGTTCTCCCGGAAATGATCCGGGCTTTGCAGCTCCAATATTCACACCTTTTACAAATTGTTTTTTCCATGACCCATATTGGTTTATATAAAAATTTTGAGAATCTACCTTGGCTATAAAAGAAATTCCATCTTTTTTATTTATAGAAAGTTTATCCCTAAGGACTGGATATAATTTAATGGACGTAAAAACCGAAAGAATAAGTATTATTATTACAATAAAATATTTTCTCATAAAATCCTCTCCAATTTCGCAATATAATAATCATCATTACCATATAATAATAATTATTAATTATACACTATTTTCGACAAAATGTTAAGTTTTTTTTAATTTGGGAAATTTATCTTTGAATTTTAATTAATCACCAACATACTTTTTAAACACAGACCAATGAAAATTTATAATAATTTTAATACTCCACTTAAGCTTTACCAATTTTGGGTAAAAAATACCACTGCATAAAATTTGCAGTGGTGGACATCATTATTTTTTTAAGTTCATCCAACTATCGATATAATGTATAGCCAAACCTTCAAAAGCTGAGTTATTTTTATATTTTAGACTTACAGTATTTAATTCATTAAGCATATATGCTTTACCTTCTTCGTAAAATGTGAGAGATGCGTCGCCAGCTATTTTATTAGTTTCTACTCCAAGGGTTACCTTTACATTATACTTTTTACACAAATTAATTTCCGCTTCTGATATTTTAATAATACCATTGTCACCTAGAGCCTTATCCCTATACGCCATAATTGTTACAGCCTTAATATTTTTACAAATCCATTCCGCAACATTACCTTTACCATATTTAGTAACATAATTTACTTTGTCAAACCAAAAGGGTATATCTATACTAAATTCTACACCTAATGTGGTACATTTTTCTTTTGACTTTATTAAGTACTGTTGATAATTTTCAATAACTAAATTTGGATTTACATTATAGTTACTATTTAAATAGGGTTCAACATCCAAATGTACACCTTTAAATAGTTGATTTTTCGAAGATGATTTTTGATACTGAGTAAACCATGCAAAAAAATTTTCTTGAAGTTGAACACCCTTTGAACCTACCCACTCACTAGAACCATCTAATGCATATATATTAATGTTATTTTTCATTGCTTTTTGTATAAATTCTCTATAAATCTTATTCCCCAAGGATGTATCAATCTGTAAGTACACAGTTTTAACCTTATTACTTACTAAAAACTTTATTATCTTATCTGAATCCTTGGATATTTTTGCGGTGTCCCATATCCAGGTTGACATATTTACATCTTGAGAAACTGTTGTTATTGCTTTTGCCTTAACCATGTTTGATGGAAAAACAAAAATCACCACCAATAGAATAATAAAACAGTATTTAATGCGACTCATAATAACCTCTCCTTTTTTTAATCCAAGAGTCCCCTTCGGAGTCCTGGTAACTTGGCAACCATAAGATAATTTTTCCCTAAGGCCCATAGCTTTGCGTCCTTATCTTTCGATAAGTTTGCCCTTTTCAGAATTATTATGTAAACATTTAATTGTTCCTTAAATTATACTATATTTATTATTAAAAAACAACTTGTCTAACTTTTCTCCTATTCACTATTATCTATGATAAAAAGAACTAATAACTCTTACCATTTCGTTTTATATATGGTAATATTAAGTAATAATAGTAATAATATGGAAGGCATCCAGGAAAGTATTAAAGGAGGATTAAATTCATGAAAATTTTTATTAATTTCAAAAACATAGCAAGTACAATTTTAAGAAAGCTAAGTCTATCACGAGAGTCAAAAATAAGATTGAAAAATCAAGTAAAAAAGTTAAAAAAGATAAATCTTAAGAGATTGAGTTTTACTGGCATTCCCTTAGTGGCAGTCATTGTTGTTTTTATAATGGTATTGAACAGTATATTTTCCGATGAAGTTGTAGTAAAGGTATTTGCCCAAGAGCTTATGAAAGAAATCACCCCTCAGAAAGTGCAAACTGTTGAATTAAAGGATAATTTTATACAATCCACTTCAGATTTTTCTGTGGACCTGTTCAAGCAATCCTATACTAAGGGTAAAAATTCTCTAGTCTCTCCAACCTCAGCCTATTTAGCACTGGGTATGACAGCTAATGGAGCAGATGGAAATACCTTAAAAGAATTTGAGACCTTACTGGGAAAATATAGTATTAATATAAAAGACCTTAACACTTACTACGGCACTATTTCTAAAAGATTCACTAAATCTGATACCTCAAAACTGTATATTGCCAATTCAATATGGTATAAGGAGAATCTTGATATAAAAAAAGATTTCCTACAGATAAATGCAGATTATTATAATACTGGAGCCTATAAAACAGATTTTAATAATCAGAAAACAATAAAGTATGTAAACAACTGGGTTAAGCGTAGTACAGATAACACTATAAGTAAGCTCATAGATAAAGTAGACGCAAGCACTGTTATGAACCTTATAAATGCTGTGTATTTTCAAGCTCAATGGAAGAAACTTTACGAAGCCAATGATATTCGCAAAGATTACTTTATGCTGGAGGGCGGGGCAAAACAATCGGTAACTTTTATGCATTCATCAGAAGATTGGTATCTGAAAGATGATCAGGTTGAGGGCTTTATTAAACCCTATAAAAACGAAAAATATAGCTTTGTAGCACTATTACCCAACGAAACTGTAAATATTGACAGTTATATTAATTCACTTACCGGAGAGAGTTTTGTAAAGCTTTTAAAGAGTAAGTCAAAGGAAACAGTAGCTGCAACACTTCCAAAATTCAAAGCTGAGGACAAAATTCAGCTTATTGAGCCTCTAAAGAAAATGGGTCTTAAAGACTGTTTTGATGCTGGAAAAGCAAATTTCACAAAAATGGTCAGTAGTAACCCAGGGGGGGTTTTTGTACGAGATATCCTACATAAGACCACTATTACAGTAGATGCTGAAGGAACAAAGGCAGCAACTTCTACAGAGGTAGAATTGGCAAGAGGGGAAGTTACTTCCACTGCGCCTCACAATATAACCCTTAATCGAGCTTTTGTTTATGCCATAATTGATAATGAAACAAATCTTCCATTATTTATAGGAACAGTAATTAAACCTCAATAAATATTTTAGTACTTGGTTAACGAAGATAATGATTAATTATTGCATTGATGAACAAAAAAGAAGGATGAAAATAGTTAATATTGAGGAACATCAACCTCCAAATAATAAAAATAGTAATGAAGAGCGCAACTTTACCCTTGAGGATGATATAGATAAATTAGCGCCTAAGTATAAAGAAGTTATAATTTTAAAGTATATTCAGGATATGAGCATAATTGATATTTCAAAGGTGATGAGTTGTCCTGAAGGCACAGTAAAAACCTGGCATTCTAGAGCTTTAAAGCAGTTACGAGATTTATTAAATAAGGCAGGTGATTTCAATGTTTGATAATGAAGAAAAAGAATTAATGGAGTTGAGTGAGAGAATTACTAATTCACCTACTTCTGATTCCATAGATGAATATATTAAACGGGGTATAAGCCTTGGGCAGGTTAAAAAGAAAAGGAGTAAAATAAGACTGTTTTCAAATATAGCTGCAGTAGCTATATTTGCAATTTTGATAACCTCCATCCGTGTATCCCCAGTGTTAGCAACCTATGCCAGTAAAATTCCAGGCCTTCAATATCTTGTAAACCTTGTGAGTTACGATAAAGGTCTCAAGAATGCGGTGGATAATAATTTTGTGCAACATATAAATACTTCACAGGAGCATGAGGGGCTTATTTTCACTATAAAGGATATAATTATTGATAAATCAAAAGCAATAGTATTTTATTCCATTGAGAATAAAACTAATCACAAGTTTGTTGATATATATGAAATGAACTTAAAGGATGACAAAGGAAAACAAGTGATATTCTGTAGTTCTATTGGTGGATTTATTAATCAGGATATTAGCAAAGAGAAAGTGCTGGTGGGAAAAGCAGACTTTAATTTTATTGATGATGAAACAATAATTCCAGATATACTTTCTATTGAGGTAAAACTGCAAGATGAAGCTACCTATGCCTCAATTCCAAGGGAGAAAATAAATGTATTGACTTCCAGCTGGAAATTTAATATTTCTGTTGATAAAAAGAAATTTGAAAGCATGAAAAAGATTTATACTTTAAATCAAAACATTGAAATAGAGGGACAAAAGATATTATTTAAAACTGTAACTATTACGCCTACACAAATTGCTGCTGACATTGAATATGATAAGAGTAATTCCAAAAGAATTCTTAATTTTGAGGACATTGAAATTATAAATGAAAAAGGAGAAACCTGGGCCCATGGTATGACTAGTGGAGGTCAAGGTGGAAACCATGAAACACTATTTTTTCAAAGTAACTATTTCACTAATCCAAAACAGCTATATATAAAAGGTAGTAGCGTAAAAGCTCTAGATAAGGATAAACTAAAAGTTATGGTAAATGTAGATAAAAAAGTTCTTTTAAAAGCACCTGATGATAAATTGAATCTTAAATCAGTAACTAATGTAGAAGGCAAAATTTCTTTGGAATTTAGCTTACTAACAGATGAGCTTGCGGACAAAGGCTATGCATATTTTGTCTTCCAAACTCCTTTTGAAGATAATACTGGCAAGATACTTAATTATCAAACCACTATGGCTGCACGCTTAGAGGACAATAAACATGTTATCCAGTATAATATCACTTCAGATGCTAAATTCACAAATCCTATTTATCTAACAATACAAGACTACCCTTCACGAATTAAAGGTGATTTCAAAGTTAAAATCAAATAAAAAAGAGGAGGACGCCTAGAGCAAAGAACTCATTAGAGGATAATCCTCCTCTCCTACGCCTCCACACATTGAACTTAAACCTGAATGAAGGAAACAGGATCTAACCACAGCTTTAGAACCATATTTTAATCTAATTGCATCCACAGTTCTATTTATTTTTCTATCTTTTTCATAATTAAAATTATCTAATAAAGAACACTGGTAAAAATCATTTCCACAAAAGTCAGTGATATGAACGCCTAAATGTCTTACGGGGTTACCCTTCCAAACATTATCAAATAGATAACAGACAACTTCATAGATTTTTCTTGTGGAATCTGTGGCAACACTTAATTTCTTTTGACGAGAGTAAAATATTAAGTCACTTCCTCTTATACTTACTGAAACTACAGTGCAACAATTCTGCGAATCCCTTAACCGCATACCTACGGTTTCACATAAGGATAATAGAACTTTATGAGCTATTTCTTTGTCTTCCACATCAAAGGCTATGGTTGTGGAGTTACCTATGCCCTTCATTTCAATAGAGTTACTCTTTCTAACTTCTGAAAACTCTATTCCATTGGCATAGTTCCAAATTACTTGACCATGACTTTTTAGTTTGTTTTTTAAAATTTCCACATCATAATTTGCTAAGTCCCCTATGGTCTTAATATTTAAACTATGTAGTTTAGGCGCTGTCGCACGACCCACCATAAATAAATCTTCAACAGGTAAGGGCCACATTTTATTTTTAATTTCATTAGGGAAAAGTGTATGTATTCTATCAGGTTTTTTTAAATCTGATGCAACTTTTGCTAGTAGTTTATTATTTGATATACCGATATTTACTGTAAACCCAAGTTCCTTCTTTATCCTTTCCTTTATTGTTTCCGCTAGCTCCATGTAGTCTGAATATAGATTTTCCATATTAGAGAAACTCAAGAAACTTTCATCTACTGAAAATCTTTGAATCTTTGGAGTATATTCAAGAAATATTTCATGCATAGCAGAACTACATTGCATATATAACCAATACCTAGGAGGTACAATTACTAGGTCAGGACACTTTACCCTTGCATTATAAAGCGTTTCTCCAGTTTGGATGTTATACTTTTTAGCTGGAATTGATTTAGTTAAAACTATACCATGCCTAGATTCTTCATCCCCACCTACCACGGATGGGATTGTTCTTAGATCTAATTTTTCTCCTTGCTGAAGCCTATAAGTTGCCTCCCAGGAGAGGTAAGCACTATTTACATCAATATGAAAAATTAATTTATCCATTTTTATCAACCTCTTCTCAAATATAGGGTATAATAATACGAACTAGCGTTTGTATTATTATACCCTATATTACAATTTTTTATAAGAGGTTTTTTAATAAATTTAACTATGTAAGCTCTATCTTTCTTCGTAAAACATTTTTGATATCTGAGCTATCTTTTCTGGTCCGTTTTTTAGGCCTTTAGTATATATGGACAGAATGTAAGGTTTTGGCGCATATACTATGCCAACATCATGTACGCAAGAACTATAATTGCCTATTTTATGAGCTACTAGCGCCTTAGGAATGTACTTATCCAGTCTATCATGAAAATCTGTATTTTTTAACCACTCTATTTCTTTAAGGTAATAAGGATTCTCTGCCTTGTATAAAATACTTAACAACTTAGTCATCATCTCTGTTGATGCTTGATTGGGTTTACTTCCCCACTGCATTCCCATCTTTGCTTTTAGCTTAGCAGTAACTGTATTATATCCTACCTTTCTAAGTAACATATTTAAGGCTATGTCATCAGAATACCTAATGGAATATTCGCATAACAACATAATGTTAAAGGGTTTTGATTTATTCATTGATTGAAGTTTTCCAGTACCTACCTCATAATCCGTACTAGCGTTATAATACATTGTGTCCGTTTCTTTTAATGTACCAGCCTTAAGCATGTCCATTATTAACATTACAACAGGCACTTTTATTGTACTTGCAGTATGCCAAATAACCTTATTATTAATCTTCAAGGTGTCGCCAGATGTTAGATCTAAATAATCTATGCTTACAAAAGAGTAATCAGCGCCTAAATATTTTTTGATTTTGTCATTTATTGCTTGAAGTCTAAGCGATGCCTGCACCTTGGCTTCATTAGCCAACTTAAGCGCCTTCTCTTCTTCAAGTTTTTTGGCTTCTTCCTTGGCTTTTTTAGCTGCTGCTGCTATACTTTCTAGTTGTTCCTTAGAAAGAGCCTCGGTACTTGCTTCATCATTAGATTTGAGGATAGGAAGTTTTGAGGAAAGGATACTCTTATCGATGAATTTAGATTCTCCTGAAATTACGTTCCATAGTTCTAAGCCACAACAAAAGAAGAAAATCACAGTAATAGAGTATACTGCACGCGTCCTTAAACGCCTTAGTTTTTTCCTTGACCTTGACTTAACCATTATTATACTCTCCTATTCACTTATTAAAAAAACTATCTTACTAAATATAGTTCTACAAACTTCCATTATTATCCTTTATTTTTTCCAAAAAAAGTAAAAAATTCAAAATTGAGTTTCCAAACTAAAACTAAAAATAATTATTATCCTAACACAAAGTTAAACATATACCCTGTAAATACTAGATAGATATTATTTACACTATTACCCTATACAAAAAAAGAATGTAAGTAGGTTTGTTTAGGTACACCTACTTACATTCTTAAATATATAAAAGTTTTAAATTATAAAATCCGTATTTCTATATCGAAAAAATCATTTGCAATTACATGAGTGGCACATGAAACACATGGGTCAAAAGTTCTTACAATCCTTACAATTTCAACAGGATTTTTGGTGTCTTCAATAGATGTTCCGATCAAAGCTTTTTCTAATACCCCCTTAGAAATTTTTATAAGTTAATCTAAATTACAAGTGCTCCTCATAATTTCATCTATTTCCTCTTTAACCTTATCTGATAATTCTATAAGCTCAATTCTATATTTCTCAGTTGACTCTAATTTTTCAACTACTTTTCCAATGGCCTTTAAGTCTATCTCAAATAAAAATGACTCAAGACTTATATTTAAATCAACAATAGCATCTAACTCTAACTTCATTGAAGTTTTTATTTTTATTTCCTCAGCAGACATTTCAATGATTTTAAATTTTTCTCCGTTTTTAGTACCTTTTAAAAATACCTTGCCTCCACCTGCCACATCACAACTTGGATATTTGTTCTTTTCCATAAAAACATCTCCTTTCCTTTAAATAAAATAGATTAACTATGTTTTAGTTTTTGGCATTATTAACATTTTTATCTTGATAAAAATGGAATATGCTAATATTTGTTTATACTCACATTATACTATCGTGCTTACTTTTAATAAATCTACTTAGTGTTAAATGTAAGTTAAATGCAAGTTAAATACTATGTGTTTATTTTATAAACAACTGTATAAGCCTTCATCTAATGTGTGTCCACACTTAATATCTTTATTGTTAAAATTCGGTTTTTTTCCTATATGCAAAAGCTCATTTGCTTTGATATAGGCTTATAGTGGCTATCAACTATTATAGTATTACACAGAAATGTTATAACTTTAATATAGATAAGTACACTTTTAAGCAAGGTATAATGAAAACCTTCGTTTCACTTTCCAACGCTACCACCATGAAACTAATCGCAGAGGGAATTGAAACGGAAGAAGAATTAATAACCCTTGTTAATCTGGGAGTATATGATGGACAAGGTTTTTTTCTTCTTAAGCCAGCCGAAACATTTCTTGGCCTACCAGAAGAAATAAAATGTTTATTAATGAAACTATAAATGCTGTTTCTGAAATGAATATGTCTTATATTAACGAAGCATATATAGGTGGGTATGAAATAATAAATAATAAACTATATAAAGGTGAGAACCCTTTGGAGGGAAATAATAATCTAGTTGATAAAGTATTTCAGCAAACTGGAGCTTCTGCTTCAATTTTGAGAATGGATACAAGGGTAGCTACAACAATCAAAGACTCCAAGGATTCACGTCTAAATGGAACTAAGGTTTCAGGTAAAGTTGCAGATATTATTTTAAAACAAGGCAAAAATTTCTTAGGAGAAACTTCAATAGATGCTAACACTTATATTTCAAAATATATTCCTATAAGGGATAAGGATAATAAGGTTATAGGAATGTGGTTTGTTGGAGTTGACAAAAGTGTAATTACAAAAACGATTGAAGGTATAGACCTTATCATTCTTTTGGTTACCTTAGTTGTTATTATGGTTGCCTACTTAGCAATAAATATCTTTGTAAATAGAATACTTAAAAACTTTAATAAACTGATTTCTAGTTTAGATATTATAAGTTCAGGTGATTTAGCCACAAAGTGCTCTGTTAATACAAATGATTAAACTAAAGATATAACAGACAATATAAATAAAATGAGTGATAAAATGAAAAGTTTGATTTCAAATATTATTAATATGACTGAAACTTTAAAAACCACCTCAGAAGTAATTTCTAGTACTTCTGAAGAATTATCTGCCTCTAGTGAACAAGTTTCTTCTTTAGACGCTATTGTAATTTCATTGCAAGATCAAAACCGTATGGTAAAATAACTTTCTTCCTCCACATTATCCTTTAAAATTAATTAAGTAAAAGGAGTGTCACTCGAAATAATTCTTCAATCATTTTGAGACACTCCCTTTCTCTAATCATTTAAATCAACTTGTTCTCCAGTTACCAAATATATAGTCCACTCGCAAATATTTGTAGCATGATCTCCAATTCTTTCAAGGAATTTACATACAAACAAAAATTGTGCTGCCTGAGTAACTGTAGAAGAGTCTTTTGCCATTAGCAATAGAAGTTCCTCGAAAATATCTTTATAAATTCGATCAATTTCATCGTCATTTTTGCAAGCTTTGTAGGCTTTATCTACGTTTCCTTCCACAAAAGCATCTAAGGATTGTTTAATCATATCTTTTACCAAATCAGCCATTATAGGTATTTGAACTAATTCTTTTATATATTTCTCATTTTTTAAACGTTTTGTAATTTTTGCTATATCTACTGCATGGTCTGCCATCCGTTCTAAGTCCGTTGCTATTTTAGTAGCAGTAAAAATATTCCTAAGATCAGTAGCTAAAGGCTGTTGCATAGCTATTAGTTTTATAGCCTTATCCTCAATTTCCTTTTGAAGATCATCCACAATGTCATCGTTCTTAATTACCTCTTCTCCCTGTTCTACATCTTGGTTTACCAAGGATTCTATGCATAAATAGATTTGTTTTTCTACTACACTTCCCATTCTTAAAAGAATATTATGAAGATCCTGAAGTTCTTCATCAAATACTTTTCTCATATTAACATCACTCCAAACTCATTATATTTAACCAAATCTTCCAGTAATATAATCCTCAGTTCTTTTATCCTGAGGCTTATAAAAGATATCTTCTGTTTTTCCACTTTCCACTACTTCCCCAGTTAAAAAGAAAGCAGTTTCATCTGATATTCTTCCTGCTTGTTGCATGTTATGAGTAACTATAATTACAGTGTATTTTTTCTTCAGTTCATCCATCAACTCTTCAATTTTTAATGTTGATATAGGATCTAGCGCTGAAGTAGGCTCATCCATAAGAAGTACCTCTGGCTCAACAGCAAGTGTCCTTGCTATACATAATCTTTGTTGTTGACCACCTGAAAGACCCAGTGCACTTTTTTTTAATCTGTCTTTAACTTCTTCCCAAAGAGCTGAACCTTTAAGACTTAGTTCAACTATCTCATCAAGTTTACTTTTATTTTTAATACCATGAATTCTTGGTCCATAAGCTATATTATCATAAATGGACATTGGAAAAGGATTGGGTTTTTGAAATACCATCCCTATTCTTTTTCTTAAGTAAATTTCATCAAAATCCTTATAGATGTTTTTATCTTCAAAAAGAACTTCTCCTTCTATTTTAACACTGTCAATTAAATCATTCATTCTATTTATAGTTCTCAAAAATGTAGATTTCCCACAACCTGAGGGACCTATTAAAGCAGTAACGCTATTTGCTTTTATATCTAGATTTATCTTCTTCAAAGCCTGAACATTACCGTAATATAAATCTAGATCTATTGTCTTAATTATACCCATTATATCTCCTCCTTACTTACTTCCTGTAAAGGATCTGTGAATTCTTCTACCGATTATTCTGGCAGAAAAATTAAAAATTAAAACCATTAATATTAAAACTGCAGAAGCTCCGTTAGCAACCTTTGTTGCATCTGGAAGCATACCTTCTGAATTTACCTTCCATATATATACTGCAAGAGT
>JACMJL010000105.1 GCA_014380625.1 Clostridiaceae bacterium | reverse complement strand
TACGGAAATTCCTAGCCTATTTATATCTTTGTTTTTATAGTTTTTAAAAACATATAATACTAAAATACTATTAGAAAAAGACTTGCCTCTTCTGTATACTGCTCTAAACTCAGAGTTTTTTCTTAACTTTTCAATTTTCACGCATATGTACTCCTTTTTACAATTACAGAAAAAGGCCACTTAAGCGGCCCTTATGCTGAAAGTTTTTTTCTACCTTTTTGTCTTCTTCTCTTAATAACGTTTCTGCCATTTGCAGAACTCATTCTCTGTCTAAAACCATGTACACTCTTTCTCTGTCTAACCTTTGGATTAAAAGTCTGTAACATTCGAAAGCACCTCCTTTTACCTAGCTTCTATATAGCAATAACTTACTATCTATTTAATGAAACTCCAAACACCAAAATAACATGTCGTCAGATTCACTCTATAATTATATATTCAAGGTAATAAGATGTCAAGAACATCAATCTGTTGATATTTTAATAATTAATATTTTTATTTGTGGATAAGTTCTTGAATACCTGTATATGTTTTGATATTATTAAGAGGCAAGGTTGAAATTATACAAGTTATGCACAATCTGTGGACAAAATTGTGCATAACTTGTTTAATCTTATAGAATTGTTTCTATATTTTATGTATTTTTTCTTTAAAGCACTTATTTTAAACATGTTTTACAATGTTAATTTAATTTTTTTAGAATTTGTTAGTAACTATTTTAAAATTATATCTATACACAGAGTTATTAACATGTGAATACTTTTAATCACAATTGTCAACAAACTATAATACTGTTAGTAACCCTGTTGATATTTTGTTAATATAAATATAAAAATTTTTTTTAACCATGGACTGGAGGATAAATAATGAATGCCCAACTTAAAGAACTATGGGATAAAACCTTAAATATTATAAAAGGTGAGCTTACAGAAGTTAGTTACAATACCTGGATCAAATGTATAATACCGATTTCAATTGATGGGGATTCCTTTAAATTAAGTGTACCTAATGACTTTACTAAAGGAATTCTTGATACAAGATACAAGGATTTAATAGTTAATGCATTAAATATCATTACATCTAAGAGATATAATGTTAACTTCTATATTAATATGGAAGAAACTAATGCACCACAAAATAATAATAATAATAATAAAAAAGACTTAAAGAACAATATGCCTTTAAGTGCTGAAATGTCTAATACATTGAATCCAAAATATACCTTTGATTCCTTTGTTATCGGCAATAGTAATAGGTTTGCCCATGCAGCTTGTCTCGCAGTTGCAGAATCTCCAGCAAAAGCCTACAATCCTTTATTTATATATGGTGGGGTAGGTCTTGGAAAAACCCATCTTATGCATGCTATAGGTCATTATATTTTAAGTAATAACCCAAGTGCAAAGGTAGTTTATGTTTCATCTGAAAAATTTACAAATGAGTTAATAAACTCAATTAAAGATGATAAGAATGTTGAATTTAGAAATAGATATAGAAATGTAGATGTTTTATTAATAGACGATATTCAGTTTATTGCTAATAAAGAAAGAACTCAAGAGGAGTTTTTTCATACTTTTAATGCATTACATGAAGCTAATAAACAAATTATACTTTCAAGTGATCGTCCACCTAAGGAAATCCCTACCTTAGAGGATAGACTTAGATCAAGATTTGAATGGGGACTTATTGCTGATGTAGCTGCTCCAGACTTTGAGACGAGAATAGCTATATTAAAGAAAAAAGCTGATGTTGAAAACTTAAATATTCATAATGAGGTAATGTCATATATCGCAACTAAGATAAAATCTAATATTAGAGAGCTAGAAGGTGCATTAATAAGAGTAGTTGCATTTTCTTCCCTTACTAATAAAGAGATTAGCGTTGAATTAGCCTCTGAAGCTTTAAAAGATATAATATCAAGTAAAAATTCTAAACAAATTACAATAGAGCTGATTCAAGAAATTGTAGCTAACTACTTTAGTCTTAGGATGGAAGACTTTAAATCTGCAAGAAGAACTAGGAATGTAGCCTACCCTAGGCAGATCGCCATGTATCTCTCTAGGAAGCTTACAGATACCTCTCTCCCTAAAATAGGAGAGGCTTTTGGAGGAAGAGATCACACTACAGTAATTCATGCATACGAAAAAATATCTCAAGGTTTAAAGGTCGATGAGACTCTTAAAGATGCTATAAATGACTTAACTAAAAAGCTAACTCAGAAATAACTAACAGCTGTTTATAATATCTCGATAAATACCTGTGGATTAAAAAAATATTTAAAATATATTCTAACAATGTGGATAAGAGGGCTACCCGTGTAATTACTTATCCACACTTATTTTTCTCAAATTAATGAGTGTTTTAAGGGGCTAGAGGTACTTACTAACATATTAACAGCCCCTACTACTACTATTACTAAGAAATATATTATCTATACTAGTTATATTAAAATTTTATTTGTGAATAAAAGGAGGTCTCTTTTATGAAATTTAGATGTGAAAAAAACGTTCTTCAAGAAGGTATATCAATAGTTCAAAAAGCTATAACAGGAAAGTCAACACTACCTGTATTACAAGGTATTTATATTAAGACTTTAGGAAATGAAATTATATTAACAGGTTCAGATATAGATCTAAGCATTGAAACTAAACTATCAGCTCAGGTAATAGAACATGGAAGTTTAGTTGTTGATTCTAGGTTATTTGGAGAAATTATCAAGAAGTTGCCTAATGATACAATAGAAATTACAACTTCTGAAAATAATAGTTTAGAAATAATCTGTCAAAGATCTGTATTTAACTTAAATCATATGAGTGCAGATGATTTTCCTAATTTACCTCAAATAAATGAAAATATGATTTTTAGCGTATCACAAAAAATACTAAAAAACATGATAAAATCCACTATATTCGCCATAGCACAGGATGAAACTCGTCCAATACTAACAGGAATTTTATTTGAAATTAAAGAGAAAAAATTAAATTTAGTAGCCTTAGATGGATATAGATTAGCCCTAAAAAATGAAAATGTGGATAACGATAATAATTTAAATGCTGTTATTCCTGGAAAGACCTTAAGTGAAGTTGCTAAGATATTGGTAGAGGAAGATGAAACTGTTAATATAACCTTCACCCCTAACCATATTTTATTTAGTTTAGGAAAAACTAAAATAATATCTAGGCTTCTTGAAGGCGAATTCATAAAATATAACTCAATTATCCCTGAAGAGTATAAATTAAAGATTACTGCTAAGAGAACTAGCTTACTCGAATGTATTGAAAGAGCTTCTCTTGTGGCAAAAGAGGGAAATACCAATTTAATTAAATTTGAGATTGAAGAAGATAATTTGGTAATCACTTCAAATTCTCAATTGGGAAAGGTGCGAGAAGAATTAAATATAATTCTGCAAGGTCAACCCTTACAAATTGCATTTAACTCAAAATACCTAATTGATGTGTTGAAAATAATGGAGGAAGATGAAATTGTAATGCAACTAACCAGTAGCGTTAGTCCTTGTATTGTAAAAAATAAAGATAATGATAACTGTACTTATTTGATCTTACCAGTTAGATTATTGGGTAACTAAAAAATTATAAAGGAATGTGAAAAAATGAAAGATGTAGTTGTAAACTCTGAAATAATAAAGCTTGATTCGTTTTTAAAATGGGCTGGAGCAGTTTCTTTAGGCTCAGAAGCTAAGATATTGATTCAAAGTGGAGAAGTAAAATTAAATGGAACTGTAGAGATTCAAAGAGGCAAAAAATTAAGAAAAAATGATATAATAGAATTAAATGGTGAAAGTTACAGGATTATTTAAAACAAATATGCTATAATTAAAATAGGTGCGCTTATGTATATAAATGAATTACATTTTATTAACTTTAGAAACTATGAAAGATTAGATTTAAACTTATGTAATGGCTTAAATATCTTTACAGGTGATAATGCTCAAGGTAAAACGAATGTTTTAGAGGGCATTTATTATTGTTCCTTGGCAAAATCACATAGAAC
>JACMJL010000014.1 GCA_014380625.1 Clostridiaceae bacterium | reverse complement strand
GAAAAATATATGAACATGTATGAAAAAACAATTGTGGATGATGTTGACAGTAAAATATTCAATAATATAAAGACCGAATGGTCAGAGTATCTTGGTATCAAAAAAGGGTTCTTGAGGTAGGCAAACAATTAAAGGCACAAGATGCAATAAAGTTAATGGATTATTAATCCTATAAAAAAAGCTTGCTTTATCTGCTGATAAAATTGCAGAGGGAGACCTTGATATTGAGATTGATGTATCCAGTAATGATGAAACTGGAAGGCTTGCAAAATCCTTTAGCAAAATGGCGAGTAATATTAACGATATACTTTCTTTTTTTTGTACAAGAGAGTATTAAATACCTCTCTTATCATTTTTTAGTTAATGTGAAAGTCGTGATTCTTAAAAACTTCATTTTTGTTAGTAATAAACTGTTGGATGGAGTGAGCGGTTTATTAATTGGTATAATTGTAGTTGTTGCTATTATATTAAGTATTTAGTTAGATAAAGGCTGTACCTATCTCAGATCCTAAAAATAAAATCATTATCTAATTGGATAGTACACCTATCCTTTAGCGTTAATCCTATGATGTTTACAACTACAGCGTGTATAAACAAAATGTGATAGCTTAATATTTAAGTTATCACATTTTATTTATTAATCCTTTAAGATAAATTCTTTGGTTTACCTAGGGAACTCTGTACCCTTCTTGATAGTAGTAGCCGCGGTGCTCTTCAGCAGCTTGTGCATCTGATTTGGTTACATGAACTGCACCATGTGGATGCTGAGGTGGCGCATAAATAGAGTACAATTTAAGCGGTTCATTGCCTGTATTGATTAGATTATGCCATTTACCAGCAGGTATAACGAAGGCAAATTCATCATAGACTCTTTCTTGAAAATCCAACCTATCTTTTAGATCGCCCATTTGAACAATTCCTTGCCCTTGTTCAATACGTATGAATTGATCAAGATTAGGATGAACCTCTAAACCTATGTCTTCCCCAACCTTAAGGCTCATCAATGTAACTTGCAAATGCCTTCCTGTCCATAAAGCCGTACGATAAGTATCATTTTGCTTAGTAGCCTCATTAATATTAACAACAAAGGGTTCTGGTCCATGATCCTTTAATTCAGTAAAAGGGATATACTGATTTGAAAAGTCTAAGTTGCACATTGGTGTATTAGCACAGTAAGGGCATGTATAAGCATTCGGGTTATTCGTTGGTGGGTTAAGGTAATAATGGCCTGGATATGTGTTATAAGTAGTATACATATTTTGCTTCCTTTCATAGATCTATAACATTATAATATTCACTATGTTTGGAAAATGTGATTGAACTTGGGATTAAAGGTGAATATTAATGAAACTAAGTGTTATAAGATTCTGTTAAGAATTTCTTTGAAACTTAGTTTTTTGTTATTTACATATAAAAAGAAACATATAATTTAATTAGTAATTATATCAGTGCATGAGAGGAGGGGTATAAAATGCAGAGACTTTATGATTCTCAAATCCAAGTAGAGGATATTTACAATAGAATAAAGTTTTATAGAAATGGGCTAATTAAATCATACTGTCCCTATGATAGGAGGTTTTATGAAAACCTAATTCTAAATGAAATAGAAAATTTAATTATGATAAGAGACCAATTCATGCAAAACAGCAGAGAAATGGAAAAGGAGTTCACTATAGATGAGTTAGCTAAATATGATGGGAAAAATGGTAATCCAGCCTATGTAGCAGTAGATGGAACAGTATATGATGTGAGTGTTTTACCATCTTGGGGTGGGGGGACACACTTTGGGCTCTATAGCGGTAAAGATCTCACAACTCAATTTAAAAGCTGTCATAACATGATGGACATTTTAAACAAAGTACCAAAAGTTGGAGTAATGAAACCGTAGGTAGGAGGTATTTCTGTGGAGAAGATTATTAATGATTGCCCAATTATTTATTCTAAAAACAACACTAATACCAGCCTTATAGAATCGGCTGTAGCCTATATTAAACTAGCACAGAAAGAGAGAATAAACGTTATATGGCTTGAAACCTCTGGTTGTTCAGGGAATATTATATCCCTCTTAAACGCTGAGGCTCCTGATGTATATTATTTATTAAAGGAAATGATTAATCTTAAATTTAGTAATAGTCTAATGGTGGTTGAAGGTGAGAAGGCATACGAGAAGTTTTTAGAAACCTTAGATACAAAGTTTATCTTGATAGTTGAAGGTGCCGTATCCACTAAAGATAATGGATTGTATAATATTATAGCTAAATATAAAGGTAGACCCATCACTGGTATGGAAGCTGTTCAAATGGCTGGAGAGAAGGCTGAATATATTATATGTGCGGGAACTTGTTCCTCCTTTGGTGGTATTTCTGCTGCAAGTCCTAATCCTGCTAAAAACAAGAGTGTTGATGAATTTTTAAATAAGGAAGTAATAAAGGTACCAGGCTGTCCTAGTCATCCGGATTGGGTTATTGGAACCATTGCACATATTATTTTAATTGGTAAACCTGAACTTGATAGTAAAAGTAGACCTATAATATTTTATGGAATAACTATACATGATAACTGTCCAAGAAGATCTTATTTCGATAAGGGTATTTTTGCAAAACAATTGGGTGATAAGGAATGTATGTTTAAATTAGGCTGTAGAGGGCCAGTTACTAAAACTGATTGCCCAACTAGAAAATGGAATAGCTATGTGAATTGGCCTATTGGAAATAATGCTACTTGCATTGGCTGTGCACAGGAAAGGTTTCCGGATGGCATGGAACCATTTATTAGATAGGAGGTTTATATGAAAGCTAGAATAACTATAGATCCCATTACAAGAATAAGTGGTTTTTTGGAGATTGATGTTGAAATAGATCAGAACAAAATAGTAGATGCACGTTCAAGTGGATTGCTTTTTAGAGGCTTTGAAAAGATGCTTAAAGGCAAAGAACCTCTGGACGCTATTTATTTTACAGAGAGAATATGTGGGATTTGCTCCACGGCTCATTCCTACGCTTCAACTGTAGCTCTAGAAGATGCTATTAATATAAATTCTTCAGAAGAAGCTCATATTATAAGAGATATTATTCACGGTACAGAGTTTCTTCAAAATCATATAAGACATTTTTATCTTTTTATTGTACCGGATTATGTGAAGCTACCTGAAATATCCGACCTATATCAAAGCAATAATGTTGATTTTAGGCTTCCTGATAATTTGAGTGGAAAAATACAAAAAAATTATATTGCTTCCTTGCAATATGGAAGGATGTCTCATGAGGCACTTGCTGTTTTAGGAGGGAAGGCTCCACATAATCATGGCATTTTTGTGGGGGGGATGAATGGCAGAGTAAATGCTTCACAACTAATAAAACTTAAAGCCTTGCTACAAGATATAAAACAGTTTGTTATTAATAATATGATAGAAGATGCAAATATTATTGCGGATTACTATAAGGATTATTTTACTAAAGGCGCAAGTTATGGGAATTTCATGAGTTACGGGTTGTATAATTCTACGGGTGAAAAGTCCTTAACTTTTGTACAATCTGGTGTATTAATTGATAAGAAGTTAAATACTTTTGATTCTTCTAAAATAAATGAAAATATATATAGTTCTTGGTATGAAGGAAAACCCATACAAAATATTCCTGGTGAAAAAACTATTGATGAAAACTCCTCGAAAGAAAAAGCTTATAGCTGGATAAAGGCGCCAAGATATGAGGGTTATCCAATGGAAGTTGGACCACTGGCCAGAATGATTATTGGCGAAAAATATAACAAGGGTATTGCTGCTATGGATCGCGTGCTAGCAAGGGTTCTTGAAACTAAAATTGTAATTGAAATCATGGAAGAAAAGATAGTAACACTAGAGGAATTGTTAAGGAGTAAAGTCCTAAGTAATGCTGTAAATTTTGATATACCTATTAGTGCTAAAGGCAAAGGTTTAATAGATACAGTAAGAGGATCACTTGGACATTGGATCAATATTCAAGATAAAAAAATCCTGAATTATGACATTATTACACCAAGTGGCTGGAATCTATCACCTCAGGATGGAAAAGGTGTAAAGGGAGTACTGGAAAAAGCGTTAATTGGAACAACTATTCAGGATACCAAAAATCCTGTTGAAATCGGAAGGATAGTAAGAACTTTCGATCCCTGTGTTTCTTGTGCTACCCATGTAATCTCAAATAATTTTTCACCCATAGAAATAAGGATTTTATAATGAAGGTAAAGGTTGTAGCAATTGGAAACAGATTAATGGGTGATGATGGCATTGCCTTAAAGGTGGCAGAAGATATTAGAGAGGTTTTGGAGTTTCAAGGAATAAATGTTATTGTTGGAGAAACAGATATATATTATTGTTTTAATGAAATACTTGATGCAGACATAATTTTTATTCTTGATGCATCTTATTATGGGAAAAGGCCAGGAACCATTACTGTAAAGTCCATTGAAGATTTTAAAATATTTGAGAACAAACAATTTAGTCAGCATGGAATTAATTTAATAAAGTTAATAGAAATGAATAATTTACACAAGGAAATTTATATAATCGGAATTGAAATTCATGAAATCACATATAGCTTAAATATAAGTAATAGCTTAAATAAGAAATTAAAAGATATATGTTGGCAGGTTCAGAAGGTGGTTTTAGGCAACTATATGATTTAAAACATGGGGACGGGGTTGTTGACAACATTGTTGTCAACAACCCCGTCCCCATGTTTTAATAGTTGTCAGGTAGATGGCTTGTATCATTTAATGTTACAATTATAGGATTAAAACTATCATCAAAAATTATTTTACTAACAGATGTATTACCTAAAACTATTTTATGATACATGGTCATTTTCCAATCGAAAATACCTATTAGTCCAGCTTTAATAATCCCTCCATGAGCTACTAGGACAATATTTTTACCTTGATGTGCCTTTACAATTTCTAATATAGCTTCTTTAGCACGGGTACTTGCCTTTTTAAGACTTAGATCACCACCACACATAGGTGCATTAAGTTCATCATTTCTCCAGTCAATAAACTTTTCTGGGAAATTAGTTTCAATTTCTTTTATAGTTAGACCTTCCCAATCACCAAAGTTTATTTCTCTTAATTCTAATTCAATTCTAGGGTTGATTTTACTACTTTCAGATAGGATTTCTGCAGTTTGAATTGCTCTTTTTAGCGGACTTGTATAGATATAATCAAATTTATTTTCAAGTCTTTTTTTTAGATAATCAGCTTGTATAATACCTTCCTTTGATAGGTTTATATCTATACAACCTTGAAACTTCCCTAAAGCGTTCCATTCTGTCTCACCATGTCTTACTAAGGTTAATATAGTTTTCATCTTTTCCTCCAATAGTTAATTTTAAGAAACAGGTATGTTGTATATCTTATAGTCTTATTTAATATAAATATTAGCGTATGCCAATATTATATTAGATTATATTATTCATGTCAAATGATAATACAATTAAGTCTATGTAAGATAAAAGGTAGGTTAGAACATCAAGACTTTTAAAAACCTTAAAAAATAGTTAATTGGCATTTGAGAATAAAATAACTTAGATGTACTATGTTATTAGCATATGCCAAAATACATATAGAGAAGGAAATGTGAAACAGAGGAATGCTAATAAAAGTTGAAGAGTTTGAAGCCATGAGACTTAAAGATGTGGAAGATTTAAATCAAGAAGAATGTGCTGAAAGAATGGAAATTTCAAGGCAAACTTTTCAAAATATTATAGATAGCGCAAGAAAAAAAATTGCATTAGCTTTAATTGAAGGTAAAGCAATAAATATAAGTGGTGGAAACTATTCAAGAAACATGTGCAAATTTAAATGTAGTTCCTGTGAAAATGTTTATGAAATAAAATACGAAGAAGACAGAAATACTTGTCCTGAATGTGGTGGCAAGGAAATAGTCTGTAACCAGAAAAACAATTTTTGCCACAGACAATGCAGTAAACAGGCACTGGATGATAAATAGTAAAGTAAATGTGAATGGCATATGACTAAAAAAGATGAAAGTGGAGGTAAAATTTTATGAAAATAGCAGTACCTAATAATGGTAATATGGTTAATCAACATTTTGGAATGAGTGAAAGTTTTATTATTGCGACTATAGGAGATAAAAAAATTATAAGCATTGAAGAAATATCAGCAAAAGAGCTTTCACATCAGCATCAAGGCTTAGCAGATTTACTTGTAAAGCAAGGAGCAACAGTAGTTATAACTGGAGGAATTGGTGGAGGGGCAATTAATGGTTTAAAGCAGAATGGTCTTCAAGTAATAACTGGAGCAACCGGAGAATATAAAAAGGTTATTGAAGAATACATCAATGGAAACTTACAAGATAAAGGTGTCACCTGTAATCATCATGGTGAACATCATCATCAATAAATTGGGCACGTTGGTGATCCTTAAAATTTCTTGAATAAAATTATAATGAAACCCTATGCTCGTTATTATGAACATAGGGTTTTTAAATTACTATTTTTTAAGATTACCATTAAATCCTGATAATCCATGATTCATATGATATATAGGTCCGAATTTGTTTTTTAATAATAAATTAACTGCTTTAGGACTTCTACCACCTGATGCACAGTGCACTAAGATTGGCTTACCACGAAACTTTTCTAGCTCACTAATTCTAGAAGCAATTTCACCAACAGGCATTAGTTTAGAACCGTTTATATGTCCTGACTGATATTCGCCTTTATTTCTTACATCAAGAACAATAAGGTCTTTGGTATCTCTTATAAGCTTAGTAGCTTCATCTCCAGAAACGTTTTTCACATTCTTATTAAACTTAATCATTATTTTAGGATAAAGCATGTATCCTAGTAAAAGAACAGTTATAATGGTTAATAAATTATTCATTGAACAATACCCCCCTTGGGTATATGATAACATTAAGAATTAGTAAATACAATACATAAATTTATAAATTTTCATGTATTGTATTTAGAGTATTTAGGGAGGTGAAAGAAAATAAGAACCCAAAGATTGAGAGGATATTTTGTGTCAGGCGAAGAGCCATACCCCGAGCATAGTTGCTTTATGTAAGGGTGGTGGGGATGAAGCCTGGCGCAAAATAGACCGAAAGCTGGCTAGTTATTTTTTTGAATCTCCCTTAATTAAGGGAGATGTATCAAAATGACCTTAGAGCAACTTTTAGGTCCTGAACAATCTAGTACAGAAGATTTGGAGAAATATTTTTCAACAGTGGGACTATCGCATGTGAGTAAGAAAGACTTAGATAGAATAATCGACAGGTTTGGGCTTATATAATTGGAACTATGACTATTTTATATACAATTATGACTTTTATAATGCTTTTTAAATAGGGGTATTCGCTTCAGGAGATATAGTAACTGGAGCAAAAGCAGTGGTTGAAACAGTTTGCGGTTGCTATTGATGAGTTGTATTAAACACTAATAATAAATAAAATTTATTTAACCCGGAATTTTAAAATGGGAAACTCAGTATAGCGCTTCCTATTCTTTTCAATACTTATTGCCAAAATGGTAAGAAGTCTATATACTTAATATTAGAATCAAATAAGAAAGTAGAGATGCTTATGATTAATAACTTTAAAGACTTAAGTTATAGAGATTTAGAAATCCTAAATATTATTCAAAAAAGAGGCCCAATAGCAAAAAAAGACTTACAAGTAATTGCGGATATAAAATTAACCACACTAAATAGGGTTATGAAAACACTTGAAGAGAAAAAGATAATAGTTGAATATGGAGAGTCACAATCTACTGGTGGAAGAAAAGCAGTAGAATATGATGTGTCAAAAACGGGGCTTTACGTTATCGGGATAGATTTATCTAGAACTTATGTAAAATTAATCTTAACGGATATGAAGTTAAGTATTTTAAAAAAAGAAGAATTTATTATGGATGAAAGACATTCACCTGAAAAAGTTGTTGAAAGAATAGTTTCCTTAATTGAGCAAATGGTAACTAATTTATCAATTACTAAGAATGAAATTTTAGGTATAGGTATAGGTACCGTAGGCCCTTTAAATAGAGAAAAGGGTATTATATTAAATCCTAAAGGGTTCTTTAATGATAATTGGATTAATGTACCCCTAAAGGCTATGCTTGAAGAAAAACTCACTATTACCAGTTTTATAGATAATGGAGCTAATACTGCTATTTTAGCTGAACATTTATATGGTTTAGGTAAAGATTTGAGGAGTATAGTCTATATACACTGTGGTATTGGGCTAAGGTCTGCAATAATGTCGGATGGCATTATTATTAGAACGATGAATGATAGGGAAGATGCTTTTGGGCATATGATTGTAGATTATAATGGGGAAGAAAACACAAGTGGTAATTGTGGCTGCATAGAAAGTTATTCTACCATAGATTCAATTATTAAAAAAATAAATGTTCAGGCAAAACAAGATAATAATAAGTTATTAAATGAAATAAATTACAGAGAGATTTTAAAATTAGAATTACAAAATAACAAAGTTACAGTAGAAGTAATAAATAAGGGGGCAGAAATTTTAGGTATTGGTCTTGCAAATCTTGTGAGATTAATAACCCCTGAACTTATAATTCTAAGTGGACCCTTAATAATGGATTTTGAGCATTACTATGAAAAGTCCATTGAAACTTTTTATAGCAAAAATCCTATTGCGAATAAAGTTGTATTCAGTAAAGGCGGTAAGTTTCAAGAAGATGTCATTGCGCTAGGTGCCGCAGCTATGGTAATGGAGTTATATTTAAGCAGTATTTAGATAACTAATTAGAATAATAGTAGGAGTGATTTTATGAACCCAGTAGCGTTTAATATATTTGGATTTAGTATAAGGTGGTATGGAATATTTATAGGAGTAGGAATGGCATTAGCTATTACATTAGCAAAATATACAAGTAAGTATAGAGATATAGATTATGACTCCCTTTTAGATGT
>JACMJL010000003.1 GCA_014380625.1 Clostridiaceae bacterium | reverse complement strand
TTTAATGGAACTATAAAGGATAATATAGCTTATGGTAAAGATGGGGCAACAGAAGAAGATGTTATGAAAGCCGCAAGAGCAGCTCATGCACATCACTTTATTAAAACCCTTCCTGATGGATATAATACAATATTAAATGAAGAAGCTTCAAATATATCACAGGGACAAAAACAACTTTTAACTATAGCTAGAGCAATACTTGCAAATCCAACTATTATGATACTAGATGAAGCTACAAGTAGTGTTGACTCAAGAACAGAGGTTTATATACAAAGGGCTATGACAGAACTTATGCAAAATAGAACAAGTTTTGTAATTGCACATAGACTTTCCACAATTAGAGATGCAGAGTTAATTCTAGTTATGAATAAAGGAAGTATTATTGAGATGGGTAACCATAATGAACTTCTTGCGCAAAATGGTTTCTATGCAGATCTTTATAATAGCCAGTTTACTGGTGCAAATTTGGATAATGAAGTAGTATAAATAAGTAAGATATTATTTTAATATACACTTAATTAGTTTTCTAAATATAAAAGGACTATTTCAAATAATTATTTTGAAATAGTCCTTTTAAATTTATATTTTTACTATCCAACCTTCTGGAGCCTCTATGTCTCCATACTGAATTCCACAAAGTATTCTATATAGTTCCGTAGTTACAGGACCTACCTCTGTTTCGCTATGAAATACATGAAGTTTCCCATTATACTCTATGCCTCCAATTGGAGTTATAACTGCTGCAGTTCCGCAAGCCCCTGCTTCCTTGAATTGATCTAGGTTGTCGATAAGTACATCTCTTTCTTCAACTTCCATTTTTAAATATTCTTTAGCTATATGCATTAGAGAATACTTAGTTATGCTTGGGAGAATAGAAGGAGATTTTGGTGTTACAAATTTATTATCCTTTGTGATTCCAAAGAAATTTGCAGCGCCAACCTCTTCGATTTTAGTATGAGTAGTAGGATCTAAATAGATACAATCTGCAAAACCTCTGTCTGCTGCATCTTGGTGGGGTTGAAGACTAGCTGCATAATTTCCACCCACCTTAGCACCACCAGTACCATAAGGGGCAGCTCTATCAAAAGAAGTAATAGTGTAGTTTACTGGAGTTTGACCACCTTTAAAGTAGGGTCCTACAGGTAAACAGAAAACAGAAAACAAGTATTCAGGAGCAGGTTTAACTCCAATATTGTGACCAACCCCAATCATAAAGGGTCTAAGATAAAGTGTTGCCCCAGTACCATAGGGTGGAACATAAGCTTCATTTGCTTTAACTACTTGAACGCAGGCATCTATAAATTGTTCCTCTGAAATTTCAGGCATTAAGATACGAAGATTAGTTCTATTCATTCTTTTTCCGTTTTGGTCAGGTCTAAAGATTTGAATATTGCCATCTTTGGTTCTATAAGCCTTTAAGCCTTCAAAACATTGTTGACCGTAATGAAGAGCTGTGGAAGCCTCACTAATGGTTAGCATATTATCCTCAACAAGTTGTCCTTTATCCCAGCTTCCGTCTTTCCATGTGGAAATATAACGCAAATCCGTTTTAATATAATCGAATCCTAAATTAGTCCAGTCAATGTTTACAGTTTTACTCATAAAATGGCCCCCAGTTATTTAAAATTATTAAAAGTTTTATTAATAATTTTAACACTGTTTGTAGAAATATAAAATACTTATTTTATTTTACAGGCCTTATTTAGATTTACTTTGGTTAGCCACGGCTTTTTCTGCATTGGCAATGGCCTCAAGGTCTCCTAGGTAATAATGTCTTATAGGGGTTAAATCATCGTTAAGTTCGTAAACTAGTGGTGTGCCTGTTGGTATATTTAGATTTGTAACTTCTTCATTTGAAAGATTATCTAGATATTTTACTAGTGCTCGTAAGCTATTACCATGGGCAGAAATTATTATTTTTTTATCAAGCATTAGTGATGGTACTATATATTCCTTCCAATAAGGAATAACCCTTGTAATGGTATCATTTAAGTTTTCTGTAACAGGTAGTTCGTTGTCCTTTAATTCCTTATAACGAGGGTCTAGACCTGGATATCTTTCATCAGCCTTATCTAGAGATGGTGGATAAACATTTGAATCTCTTCTCCATTTATGAACCTGCTCTTCACCATATTTTTCAGCGGTTTCAGATTTATTTAAGCCTTGAAGAGCACCATAATGTCTTTCGTTAAGACGCCAGGATCTTTGTACAGGAATCCATAATAAATCTAATTCTTCTAGTGTATACCAAAGGGTTTTTATTGATCTTTTTAGTACTGAGGTATAACCTACATCAAAGGTGAAGCCTTCAGATCTTAAAACCTTTCCTGCATTTTTTGCCTCTAAAATTCCTTTTTCTGATAACTCTACATCAGTCCAACCTGTAAATCTATTTTCTTTATTCCATAAACTTTCACCATGTCTTAATAAAACTATTTTTTTCATATATATCACTCCTTGCATAAATAATTGTATTTAAAAACTAATGTTATTTAATAACTATTATACATCAATTAGACTGAATATTCCCTAAAATCTTATAATAATTAATATAACATTGCATATTATATAATTTTAATGTAAATTTAACTTATAATTCAAAAAAAGGTATGAGGTACTATATGGATAATAAAATTAAAGATGTTCTTGTTGTTATCAACTATATATTGTTGACTGGGATTTTTCTAATAATTACCCTGTTTAGTGATACAAATCAACTATTAATACTTACCTTAGCTTTTCTTTTTTTAACCTCCTATACTATTAGAGTGTTCTTTTTATATAATAGTGAAGGTCATAAAAATCTATGCTATGTTTCCTTAATACTTGATATTATTTTTATTTTCGCTATTAATGTTAATGATATTTCTGGCATCTCCTTATGTTTATACTGTTTTATTCTAGAGGATTTAATCTTAAATTTTAATATACCCTTTGGCATAATAACTTCATTTTTTTCCTTTGTTATTTATTCCTTTGCATCAGCCCTTTCAATGAACTTTGTATTTACGGCTAGCTTTACTAGAATCCTTTTAAGTTCACCAATTTTTTTTATTATCTATTTAATTTTTTTTCTCATAAAGTACTTACTAAAGCAAACTGAAGTAATTGCCACAGCACTAAAGGATATTACCATCGAAAAGCTGGAAAAGGACTGTGTGTATTCCAATTTAAAAGGTGCGTATGAAAAGCTAGAACTAGTTACCATTTTAAAGGAAAGAAATAAAATAGCCGGTGAGATTCACGATACTGTGGGACATACTCTAACTACAGTGCTTATAGAAATGGAAGCTAGTAAAAGACTTATTAAGGTGGATTCTGATTTAGCTATAGAAAAACTTAGATTAGCTCAAGAACAAGTTAGGAAGGGTCTTAATGATTTACGTTCTTCCGTAAGAATTCTTGAAAAGGGTGAAGAGTTACTTGAATTTTACCCATCTTTAGAAGCTCTCATTAAAGATACTGAACTTCATTCAGGAGTTACAATTAAAGCTGAAATAGACAATTCTTTAAATTTGGATAAAGAAACTGAAAAAGTAGTTTTCTCTTCACTACTAGAAGGTCTTACCAATGGAATGCGACACGGAAAAAGTACCGCTTTTTTATTTAAGCTTTTAAGAAAAGAGAATAGAATATTTTTTTCACTAGAGGATAACGGTAGGGGTGCAAGTACTATAAATCTTGGCTTCGGTCTTAGAGCCATGAGGGATAGAGTTTATGAATTAAAAGGAAGTTTTGATATAAATGCTGTACCACAGGAAGGCTTAGAATTGATAATTACTTTACCCTATTCTCTTTCCAATTAGAAATAATTTTATGGAGGTTTTTATGGAAAAAATAAAAGTGTTAATTGCAGATGATCAAACGCTAATGAGAGATGGCTTAAAAACCATTCTTGAGTTAGAAGAAAATATAGAAGTGGTGGCGTTGGCTAAAGATGGACTGGAAGCAGTAAACTTATGTTCAAAAACAAAGCCTCAGATAATATTAATGGATATACGAATGCCTAATATGGATGGAGTGGAAGCCACCAAAAGAATAAAAGAAGCCTACCCAGAAACTGTAGTGCTAATTCTTACCACCTTTGATGATGAAAAATTTATTGTAGAGGCCTTAAGCCATGGTGCCACAGGTTATATTTTAAAAGATATAGATGGGGATGCACTTATAAAGGCTATAAATGATGCACACAAAGGAGCTTTCATACTTCCTTCAAAAATCGCAATAAAGTTGGCAGGAACCTTATCAAAGGCTGGAAAACGCTCCGAAGATACTTCCTTAGCAGCCTTATCACTATCAGAAAAAGAGATAGAAATTGCAAAGATGCTTGCGGAAGGGTTTACTAACAAACAAATTGCATCCGCTCTTTATATATCGGGAGGGACGGTTAAGAATTATGTGAGCAATCTATATAGTAAAATTGGTATTTCTGATAGAACTGCAGCAGCAATTTATATAAAGAAATTGATTTAAATTACCGTGGTCACTATTATTAGTGACTGCGGTTACTTTTATGTTACTGAGAAAATTAGTATTATTTAACTATAAGATATTTATATTTTGAAAGGAGTTTTAAAATGAAGCCGTTATCTGCCTTAAACTATAGTAAAAATAATAGAAAGAAATTAATAACTTCTACAATTTCTATAATAGTGGCTGTTTTATTTTTATTTGTTTTTCAAACTTTTATAAAATCAATTTTAGATACCATGTATCAAGTAAATACTAAAGCCTATAATATCCATGTAAGAATTTACAGTGTTGAAAAAGATAGATCTATAACTGAAAAGATAATAAATGAAATTAAAAATGACCCTAATGTAGAGAAAATAATACCCTTTATACCCTATACTACTCGATACATTATACCTGCTTCAATGTCTACTACTGATATATTAGGTGTTAGAGCAGAGGATATGGAGTATTTTATGAAAAGACATAAAATAACTCTAAAAGAAGGTAGACTTCCCTTAGAAGGAAATAAGGAAGTAGCTTTGGATTTAAGAGTTGCAAAAAATAAGAAGGTGAAGCTAGGAGATAAAATTGGTAATTCAGTAATTAAAAATGATTCTTTAGACGGTGAATATACGGTGGTGGGGCTGTTAGAAGAAAAGGATTTTATATCACTAATGCCTTATAACACCTCTTCAACGTCTATAAAATTAAATGAAACAAATATGCTTCAAATATCTGCCTTAGTTTTCCCTAAAGATAATAAATTGAGTCAAGTTGATACATTGGTTTCTTCCTTTTCCAGCAGTGATGTTAGTGCTCTTGGCTTAAATAAAATTAATAAATTATTTAATGATAATATGTCAATACTTAAAACCCTAGATATGATTTGTATTATTGCTATTATGGTAATGGTAATCTCTGTTGGAAGCTCAAAGTATGTACAATTCTATAGCAGAAAACAAGAATTTGGAGTTTTGAATGCCTTGGGTTATACAAAAACTTTGATAATGAAAAAAGCTTTTATGGAAATATTACTTGTAAATACCTTAGGATTTTCCATTGGTTTAGCTTTTGGAGTTTTAGTTTCATTTTTATTTACTAATGTAGCCTTTACAGCAGTTGGAGCTATTGGAGTATTTTTTGGTGCTAAAGCTTTTTTAATAGGATTATTTATTCCCTTATTTACTACCCTTTTTACCTTAATCCCTGTGAATAGAATGATTAACAAGTTGGACCCTATAGTAATGATAGAAGGAATATAAACGAAATGGAGTGATTGATAATGTTATTTAAAATAGAAAATCTAAATTTAATTTATGATATAGGAAAAGAGGTTCAAACTTATGCTCTTCGGAATATTAATCTTTCCCTAGAAGGAAATAGATTAATAGGTATAATGGGACCCTCTGGCAGCGGGAAGAGTTCTTTATTGTACTCTTTAGCAGGTCTAAAGATTCCTTCCTCGGGTACTGTTAGTTATAAGAATATGAAGCTTAATGAACTTTCTGTTTCTAAAAGTACTGAATTAAGAAGAAAGGACTTCGGATTTATCTTCCAAAGACATTTTTTAATAGATTATATGACTGTATTAGATAATGTTTTAACCCCGATAAATGATAATAGCACTAAGGCTAAAGAAAAGGCAGTTGCTCTATTAAAAAAACTTGGAATTGAGCATTTAGCTAATAAAAAACCCCATCAATTATCCGGTGGCCAAAGGCAAAAGGTGGCCATTGCAAGAGCCCTTATAAATGACCCAAAGGTGATTTTCGGGGATGAAATCACTGCCTCCCTTGACCATGCAAGTGCTAGGGAAGTAATGAAGATATTAGATGAGTACACTTCAAATGCTTTAGTTATCGTGGTAACACATGATGCTTCAATACTTGAAAATGCAGATGATATTATTAATATTTGGGATGGAGTAATAACCTCCATTGAAAATAAAGAAGGGAAGGATAATAATGAATCCGCTGTCGACCTTTAAGTATATTAAAAGCAATATGAGAAAAACTCTACCCATATTAATTTCTATGCTAGTGGGAGTATTTCTAATTTATCTTTTCTCCTTAATAACGAAGAGTACTTCAGAAATGGTAAATATAACTCAAACTAATTTTTTTAATAAATATACAACAGTATATAGTAATAATGAAGAAGCCCTTCCACAGAACTTATTAGATAGAGTGAGCCTAGATTCTAATGTGACTTATGTTTTACCCTATAAACCAGTTGATGGATATCTTTCATATACTGCGGCCTTCGGAGGTATAAGTATTAGTATTTTAAATTTGCAAGGGGAGGATATACCTAAATTACTTGAATCCCTAAGCTTAAACTTAATTCAGGGAGTCCTTCCTAAGAAAAATGCTGAAGAGGTAATTATTCATAAAAGATATGCCCTACAAAATAAACTTAAGGTGGGAGATTATATAGGCTCAGAAGTCTCTTTAACTTATGGATTAAAAGGTAAATATAAAATTTCAGGAATAGTAGACGGACCAACAATGATAAATATAATTAATGAAGAAAAAGAGAAGGGCACTAAGGATAAAATATTAAAGCAAGCTATACTTATAAGAGTAAAGGATATAAAAAATAAAGACTTGATAAACTATTTAACTAAAAATGCACCTAAAAATATTGTAATCACAGATTATGACAGTATTTATAAACAAATGATTGATATGCTTAGTATTCTAGATACCTTGGCTGTATCTCTTACAGGTTGTATAATATTGGTATTGTGCATTTCTCTTGGCAATTTGAATTACATTAGTTTTCTTAATAGAAAGTATGAGTTTGGAGTATTGTCCGCTATAGGGTATAAGAAAACTTCTTTGTATTTTAAACTTTGGAAGGAAAACTCTTATGTTTGCTTAATAGGTTATGTGGCTGGAATTATAGTAACTACTATAATAGCGGTTATTTTAAATATTGCGGTTTTTGAGCCCAATGGTAAATTAATTCCTATATGGAGTGCCTCTGGAGTACTTACAGCTCTTTGCATCCCCATCTTTGTATCCTTTTTGAGTCTAATTGCTCCTGTTAAGGAATTGAGAAGAACTGATCCACTGGATATTATTGGAGGAAGTATATAAAGCATTATAAAAAAATAACTAGAAGGCCGTTAACGGCCCTCTAGTTACTTTTTATGAATTAGCTTTTTCGTCTAAAAGTTTTTTAATACCTTGAGTTGCATCAACTAGATTACTAATTGACCTATCATAGTTAATGTTATCAATAAGTTTTGAAATAAACTTAGACATATCAACTTCTTTAAACCAAGGAGCGGCCTTAACCTTATCAGGTAGATAAGATAAGTTAGTTGAATACACCTTATCAATTAAGCCTTTTTCATAAAACTCATTAAACTTTTCTATACCTTCAGTAAATAGAGAGAAGGAAACTGCTACATAGACTTTTTTAGCATTTCTTTTTTTAAGTTCTTTTGCTATGTCAAAAATTGATTCTCCAGAAGCTATCATATCGTCTACAATAAGTATGTTTTGACCTTCTACACTTCTTCCCATATACTCGTGCTGAACTATTGGATTTTTTCCTTTTACAATTGTTGAATAATCACGTCTTTTATAAAACAATCCAATATCAAGGCCTAAAACACTTGAATAATAGATAGCTCTATCCATTGCTCCAGTATCAGGACTGATTACAAGCATGTTTGATCTACAAGCTAAAAAGTCTTCTTCTTCCCTGATTAAGGATTTAACAATTTCATAGGTTGGGTAAAGATTATCAAAAGATATCATTGGTATTGCATTTTGAACTGTTGGATCATGAGCATCAAAGGTAAGTATATCTTCAACGCCTAATCTTTCTAATTCTTGAAGCGCAATAGCACAGTCTAAGGACTCTCTTCTCTTACGTTTATGTTGTCTTGAAGCAACCAATAGAGGCATTATTACTGTTATTCTTCTTGCTTTACCTCCAATAGCTGATAAAATTCTTTTAATGTCTTGAAAATGATCGTCAGGTCCTTTATGGTTGGTGAACCCGAACATCTCATAGGTACAGCTATAGTTACCGATATCACACAGAATGTATATATCCTTACCACGAACAGTTTCTTCTAATATTATCTTTCCTTCACCATTAGAGAACCTTATTTCTTCAACAGAAATTAGATAGGTGCTTAAATCGCTGTCAGTACCCTTTCGTTTTTCTAAAAGGTAATGATCAATTTTGTTGCCTAAATCTTTACAGCTCTCTAAAGCTATAATTCCAAGTTGTCCATAGGGGATTTTAGTCAATGAGTCCAAGTTCATAACATTTCTCCTTACATAATTTAGTGCTGAAAATAAATCTAAAAAAATATCCTATAATCATTCTAAAAAAGATATCCCAATGTGTCAATGTTTTATGACTTTATTAGTAGACTTATTAATTATTGTTCTAGTATGTGGAAAATTATACAATAATATGACGTGATAATAATAGATTATTCAGAAAATAAGCATGTTTATGACTATGTAAATTTGTACTTAAGTATAATTACTGAGGATTGAGGAAATATTAAAATTAAAGGTCTTAGCCTACTCTGGTTATACTAAATGTAAATGTTTACAAAAATTATTGTTATAAATTTCACAATAAATATAGACAAGATCCAAATAATAAGATAAAATGTAAACATAGCAAATACTTAAATAGTATTTTAACAGGCAGTTTCGGAGATGCACAGTTGTCAGATATAAGATTACAAAGATATGCAACCTTGAAGCTGTTAAATTTTAACAAAGATTGTTATTTTTTTATCAATAAAATAATATAAAGAGGTGTATTTTATGAAGGTTACAAACATTGAAGAATTAAAAGAAAGATTGTTAGAAATGAAGAAGGCTCAGAAAGAGTTTTCTACCTATAGTCAGGAACAGGTTGATGAAATATTTAGACAGGCTGCAATGGCTGCTAATAATTCAAGAATTAAACTTGCTAAACTCGCTGTAGAAGAAACAGGCATGGGAATTGTTGAGGATAAGGTAATTAAGAATCATTTTGCATCAGAATATATTTACAACCAATATAAAGATGATTTGACTTGTGGAGTTATTGAAAGGGATAATTCTTTTGGAATAACTAAGGTTGCAGAGCCAATAGGAATTGTTGCTGCTATAATACCAACTACAAATCCAACTTCAACAGTTATATTTAAAGCTCTAATAGCACTTAAAACAAGAAATGCTATAATTTTCTCCCCACATCCAAGAGCTAAAAAGTCTACAATAGCTGCGGCTAAGATAATTCTTGAAGCTGCTGTAAAAGCTGGAGCACCAGAAGGCATTGTGGGTTGGATAGATGAACCAACAGTAGAACTAACTCAAGCAGTTATGGGGCAAGCGGATATAATCCTTGCAACAGGTGGTCCAGGAATGGTTAGGGCTGCTTACTCTTCAGGAAAACCAGCTATCGGAGTTGGAGCAGGTAATACGCCAGCTATAATCGATGAAACTGCACAAATTAAAATGGCAGTTAGTTCTATACTTTTATCAAAAACCTTTGATAATGGAGTTATTTGTGCATCTGAGCAATCAGTTATTGTTATGGATGAGGTATATGATGAAGTAAAAGCAGAATTTGAGGAACGTGGAGCATATTTACTTAAGGGTGATGAAGTAGATAAGGTTAGAAATATAATTTTAAAGAATGGTCATTTAAATGCAGACATAGTAGGTCAAAGTGCATTCAAAATTGCAGCACTTGCTGGAATAACAGTATCTGAAAGAGCTAAAGTTCTTATTGGAGAAGTTGAATCCGTAGAGTTAGAAGAAGCATTTTCTCATGAAAAATTGTCACCAGTGCTAGGAATGTATAGAGCATTTTCCTTTGATGAAGCAATTCAAAAGGCTACAAGATTAGTTGAACTAGGTGGATTTGGTCATACTTCAGTTTTATATACAGATGAAATGAAATCAAGAAAGAGAATAAGCCAATTTGGAGCTGCAATGAAAACAGGTAGAGTAATTATAAATATGCCTGCAGCACAAGGAGCTATTGGTGACATATATAACTTCAAACTTGCACCATCATTAACACTTGGTTGTGGTTCTTGGGGAGGAAATTCAGTTTCTGAGAATGTTGGAGTTAAGCATTTATTAAATGTTAAGAGTGTTGCTGAGAGGAGAGAAAATATGCTTTGGTTTAGAGTTCCTGAAAAAATTTATTTTAAATCTGGTTGTCTTGGAGTTGCACTTAAAGAACTTACTGATTTAAAAAAGAAAAAGGTATTTATCGTAACAGACAAGGTATTATACGAATTAGGCTTTGTTAATAATGTTATTAGTAACCTTGAAGAACAGGGTATAGATTATAAAATATATATGGATGTTGAACCAGATCCAACTTTAGCTACAGCTAGAAAAGGTGCTAAAGAAATGGAAAATTTCCAACCAGATACAATTATAGCTGTTGGTGGAGGTTCTCCAATGGATGCAGCTAAGATTATGTGGGTATTATATGAGCACCCAGAAGTTAAATTCGAAGATCTTGCAATGAGATTTATGGATATAAGAAAAAGAGTATTCTCTTTCCCTAAGATGGGTGAAAAAGCAATTATGATTTCAATACCAACTTCTTCAGGTACTGGATCAGAAGTTACTCCTTTTGCAGTAATTACTGATGAGAAGACTGGAGTAAAATATCCACTTGCTGACTATGAATTAACTCCTGATATTGCAATCATTGATGCAGAATTAATGATGAAGATGCCAAAGGGTTTAACTGCAGCTTCAGGTATAGATGCCTTAACTCATGCTTTAGAAGCTAGAGTATCAGTACTTGCATCAGAATATACTAATGGATTGGCTTTAGAGGCAATAAGACTTATATTCAAATACCTACCAGACGCATACAATGAAGGTGCAACAAATGTAAAAGCAAGAGAGAAAATGGCACACGCATCCACTATCGCAGGTATGGCTTTTGCTAATGCCTTCCTAGGAGTATGTCACTCTATGGCTCATAAGCTTGGCGCTGCACACCATGTACCACACGGAGTTGCAAATGGTTTGTTAATAAACGAGACTATAAGATTTAATGCAAGCGAAAATCCAAGAAAGCAAACAGCTTTCCCACAATACAAGTATCCAAATGCAAAATGGAGATATAGCACAATTGCTGATTACTTAAATCTTGGAGGAAACTCTGAAGACGAAAAGGTTGAACTTTTAATCAAGGCAATTGATGAATTAAAGGCTAAAATAAATCTTCCAAAAACAATTAGTGAAGCTGGAGTTTCAAAAGAGAAGTTCTATGCAACTTTAGATGAAATGAGTGAAGAAGCTTTTGATGATCAATGCACAGGAGCAAATCCTAGATATCCTTTAATAAGTGAAATAAAAGAAATGTATACAAATACATTTGAAGGAACTACTAGCAAGATTTAATTAAAGTATTTGAAAAGGACTGACACAAAATAATTTATTTTGTGTCAGTCCCTTCTATATTTAGGAGTCTAATAGAGTAAAAATCGGAGATTTTTTAAAGGAATTTCTTAATAAAGACATTTTTTCAAAATAATATTTCCTGTGGCATGGGATTTGATGTGACGAGATTATTCGAGAGAGCATTAGAAAGACTTAGTTTCTGTATATCGAAAAAAATATCTTTTTACCTATTTTATAGCAAAATATTTGACAGAGTTATAATTATTTGATACGGTCTTAAGGTGATTAAACTTAAGGAGGAATTTAATGAATACTAATGAAACTCAAAACGTGAAAATACTTAACTCAGACCCGTCAGCTATAGGATTATTTGGACTAGCAATGGTAACCTTGGTTGCTTCATCCCAAAAACTAGATATTACTACGGGAACGTCTTTTATAATTCCCTGGGCTATCTTTTTAGGTGGGTTTGCTCAATTATTTGCATGTATAAACGATTCTAAGAGACAGAATACCTTTGGAGCAACTGCCTTTGGTGCATATGCTTTCTTTTGGTTTGGAGTAGCAGCATCTTGGATGATTCAGTTAGGTGTATTTGGACAAGCTATGGCTAAAGCAGTAGACCCTAAGCAACTTGGGTTTGCATTTTTAGGATATTTAATATTTACCCTTTTCATGACTATAGGAGCAGTAGAGGCAAATAAGGTATTATTGATTATTTTTATATTAATTGATTTTTTATTTATAGGCTTAACATTTAAATCCTTTGGAATTGTTCCAGAGTTTGCTCATAAACTTGCAGCTTACTCTGAGTTATTAATTTCAATGGTATCTTTCTACGGATGTGCAGCAATGGTTTTAAACCCTCACTTCGGAAGAGTATTTTTACCAGTTGGAAAACCACTTGGGATATTTAAGAAGGTAAAATAATATACTTTTCACCGTATACAGATCCTGCAGCCTGGATTTTTATGTTATAGATCACTCGTTGCGCCAAGAAAGGCTACGGTCTCTGTTTGTAAAATTACTAAACCCTTTAAACTCGCTTTCTTTTATAAACAAAAGATATCTAGACGGAAAGTTTTATAGTATTATAAATTTTTCTTGCGATATCTTTGCTCAAACAGTAAAGGGTTCAAAACGTAATTTAATAAATATAAACCAGGCCTTTCTAAGGCTCTCTCGGATGATCTCGTCACATCGAATCCCATGCCGCAGGAAATAGTATTCCGAGAAAATATCTTAATAAAAAATTTGGTTAAGGACTCTCTTAAAATGATTAATTTTATTTTGAGAGAGTCTCTTTAAGTGAAATACTTATTTTAAAAGATAAACCCTTGCCTCATAAGCTCTGAGTTCAATTTCATCAATAACTTCAGATGTTATTATATAGTTTGAAATTAGAAGTTCTTTATGGTCATAGGTTATATTACTAGGAAGAACAAATTTAGCGCAACTTTCAAAGAAATTGCAAATTACTAAAAGTGTCTTATTTTCTAACTTTCTTGTATATGCATAAATCTGAGGATGATTTTCTAATATCAAAGTATATTCACCATATACTATTATTTCATTATTTTTTCTTAATTGAATAAGCTTTTTATAATAATTAAAAATTGAATTTTTATCTCCTAATTGTGATTCTGCATTAACATAATCATAATTTGGATTTACTTTTAACCAGGGAGTCCCTTCAGTAAAACCTGCATTTTTTTTGGTATTCCACTGGAAGGGAGTACGTGCATTATCCCTGCCTCTTTTGTAAATAGAAGACATAATTTCAGCAGGACTTTTTTTACCGTTTTCAGTATAATCTTTATAGGCGTTTAGGGTTTCTATATCTTGATAGTCATGAATGCTATCAAATTTTACATTTGTCATGCCTATTTCCTCACCTTGATAGATATAAGGGGTGCCTTTTAACATGTGAAGATAGGTTGCTAGCATTTTTGCAGACTCAATTCTATATTTATTGTCATTTCCAAAACGTGATACCATTCTAGGTTGGTCGTGATTATTTAAATAAAGACTATTCCAGCCTTTGCCCTCTAATGAGACTTGCCATTTTGACATAATGCCTTTAAAAGCTTTAAGCTCAAAAGTTGTTTCTCCCCATTTTCCATCAGGTCCATCTCCAATACCCATATGCTCAAATTGAAACACCATATTTAATTCATTTCTATTCTCACCCACGTATTCAATGGCTTCCTCAGGAGTCACATCTGGAGTCTCCCCAACGGTGATAATATCATAATTGCTAAGTACCTCTTTGTTCATTTCCTGTAAATAGTCATGAACTTTAGGATGATTTTTGCTTAACTTTCCAGGATCCGCATAAATATTACTTCCAGAAACAATTCCATCAGTAAAATTTTGATCTTTAGCAATCATATTTATAACATCCATACGGAAACCATCTATACCTTTTTCTAACCACCACTTCATCATATCAAAAATTTCTTTTCTTAAAGTTTCGTTTTCCCAATTCAAGTCAGGTTGTTTTTTTGAGAATAAATGTAAAAAGTACATCTGCGATTTAGGATCAAGTTCCCAAGCTGAACCACTAAAGCAGGAACCCCAATTATTTGGAGGTAAGTTATCCTTTCCTTCACGCCAAATGTAATAGTCTCTATATTTATTTGTTTTAGATTTCTTACTCTCAACAAACCATTGATGTTCATCAGAGCTATGATTGACAACAAGATCCATCATTATTTTAATCTTTCTATTATGTGCTTCAGCCAGCAGTAAATCAAAATCCTCCATGGTTCCAAATTCCTTCATTATACATTGGTAATTACTTATATCATATCCATTATCATCATTTGGAGATTCATATACAGGCGATAACCAAAGTACATCAACCCCAAGTTCCTTAAGATAATCAAGTTTTTCAATTATTCCTCTTAAGTCTCCAATACCATCCCCGTTGCTATCTTTAAAACTCCTTGGATAAATCTGATAAACCACGCTTTCTTTCCACCAATATTTTGTCATGAAAAGTCCTTCTTTCTATTGTTTTATTTCTCTATATGTTTATATAATATTAAATATTTAATTTTTAATACATTAATGCTTTTGATATAATAATATAGGATAGAATAATTATAGTAAAGTAAGGTTAAGGAGTAAGCATGAATATATTAATAGATTTATTTATTACCTTTTTAAAGATAGGTACCTTTACTGTGGGAGGGGGACCTTCCATGATCCCTTTAATTGAAAGGGATGCAGTATATAATAAAAAGTGGATTTCAAAGGAAGAATTTGTGGATATGATTGCA
>JACMJL010000013.1 GCA_014380625.1 Clostridiaceae bacterium | reverse complement strand
CGCAAATAAGAGATAAGTTCTTAAGTATTATTAATGATGAAGCTGAAAGGCTTACAAGGTTAATAAACGATATACTTACTTTATCTGACATTGAACAGCATAGAGAAGAGAAAATTGAAATAGTTGATGTCAAGGAAATTATTAAAGATGTATATTATTTGATGAAAAATACAGCTGAGAGTAAAAACATTTCTCTATCTATAATTAGTGACAAATCAATTAAAATAGTTGGAAGTTCAGATAGACTAAAACAGATGTTAATTAATTTAGTAGATAATGCTATAAAGTATTCAGAAAATGGTGATAGTGTAACCTTAGGTTGTGAGCAAAAGGAAAATAATTGTGTTATTTGGGTGGAAGATACTGGTTTTGGAATACCCGAGAAGCATATTTCCAGGTTGTTTGAAAGATTTTATAGAGTTGACAAGGCGAGGTCTAGGGCTAGAGGTGGCACTGGATTAGGGTTAGCCATTGTTAAACATATAGTATTAAGCCTCCAGGGCTCTATAGAAGTTAAAAGTTTTGTAGGTGAAGGTAGCAAGTTCATAGTATATCTACCTTTAAAGTGAAGATATAGTATATCTACCTTTAAAGTGAAGATGCCTTATGTTAACTTTATTTAACTTGACCATAATATTAGCTTAACTTACTAGTATTATAATAGAGAATGTAGAGAATAATACATAAATAAAGAATTGAATGGGGGATATTATTAATGAAAAATAAAAGTTTAAAATCAATTATCTCAGCAGTCATATTAACAGTTATGGTGGGAGCTTTAGCCGGATGTTCAAGTGAAGATAGTGCATCCTCATCTAACACAGATACTGGTAAGGCAGGAATAACAGGTTCTATAACGGCATCAGGTTCAACTGCACTTCAACCCTTAGCTGAAGAAGCAGCAAAGTTATTCCAAGAGAAGAACACAAAAGCTACAATAACAGTTCAAGGTGGCGGTAGTGGTACTGGTCTTAAAGATTCAGCAGCAGGAAATGTTCAAATTGGTAACTCTGATGTTTTTGCAGAAGAAAAATTACCCAAAGAGCAAGCCGCATTACTTGTAGACCATAAAGTATGTGTTGTAGGTATTGCAGCAGTAGTTAATGAAAAGGTAACAGTAACTAATTTAACTAAGGAACAATTAGTAGATATTTTTACCGGTAAGATAAAGAATTGGAAAGAAGTAGGTGGAAGTGATATGAAGATAGTAATTTTAAATAGGCCTACATCTTCTGGAACAAGAGCAACTTTCAAAAAATATGCATTAGGTGGAAAAGAGGAAGCTCAAGGAACAGCACTTACTGAAGATTCAAGTGGATCAATTTCAAAAACATTAAAAGCTACTGATGGATCAATTTCTTACTTAGCATCTTCTTTCTTAAATAATGATGCAAATAAACAAGGATTAAAAATTCTTCAGTTTGGTGGAGTGGATATGACACCTGAAACAATAGCTTCTGGTAAATACGATATTTGGTCTTATGAACATATGTACACTAAAGGTGAAGCTACTGATTTAACAAAAGCATTTATAGATTATGTTACTGGAGCAGATTTTAAAGCTACAGTTACAAAGTTAGGTTACATTCCAATAGCTGATATGAAAGCTACAAGATAATATCAATAATTATATATAAATATAAAAGGCTAACTGCTATTTTAGTGGTTAGTCTCTTGTTCCGTAAATAACGATAGAGGTAGTGATGTTATGAATAAAAGAAGTTTAGCTAGTAGAATAAAAAATGAATATTTAGGTAAAACATATGCAACTATCTGTGGGTTGTTTATTATTGTTTTGACCCTTTCTATTATATTTTTTATTACTTCTAAAGGACTAAGCACATTTATAAAGGACGGTCATTCAATTTATAATTTCTTGTTCTCTGGAACATGGAAGATTGACGATATGGGAGTGGACTCTAAGTTTGGAGCTTTAATATTCATTGCGGGTTCTACTATAATAGCAATAGGTGCTGTACTAATAAGTACTCCACTGGGTATAGCATTAGCTATTTTTATGAATATGATTTCCCCTAAACTTGGAGAAAAAGTATTACAACCATCAATGGAGTTATTTGTAGGGATTCCATCTGTAGTTTATGGCTGGATAGGTATAAGTGTTCTAGTTCCAATTATCAAAAGTCTATTTGGAGGAATCGGTATAAGTACCCTGGCGGGTATTATAGTGTTATCTATTATGATTTTACCTACAATTACTAGTATTTCTTCAGATGCTATAAAGACAATTCCTAAAGAATATATTGAGGCATCTTATGGACTTGGGGCAACAAGATGGCAAACAATAATAAGAGTAATAATACCAGCAGCTAAAAGTGGAATTTCTACAGGTGTTGTTTTGGGACTTGCTAGAGCCTTCGGAGAATCCTTAGCAGTTCAGATGGTAATAGGTAATTCTATAAGTTTTCCTAAAGGAATACTTGGAACCACTTCTACCCTTACAAGTTATTTAACCATGAATATGGGTGACAGTGTATTTGGAACTCCGAATAATGATGCTTTATGGTCCATGGCACTATTATTATTAGTAATTTCCTTTTCGTTTATTTTAATTATTAGGGTTATTGGTAAGAGAGGTGAGATAAAATGAGTTCTAAAAGTAAAGATAAAATTGCAACTATAGTTTTATATGTAATCTCTACCTTCGTTGTACTTTTGTTAGTTTCCTTTATAGGATATATATTATACCAAGGAAGTAGTTCACTTAACTTTAAATTCATATTTGGCAATCCTAAAAGCAGTGAGGCTGGTGGTGGAATTGGACCAATGCTTTTTAACTCCTTTTATTTATTAATTGTGACTCTTATTTTCACCGTTCCACTTGGAGTAGGAGCAGGAATATACTTAGCAGAATACGCTAAAGAAGGAAAGGTAATGAACATAATCAGACTTTGTATAGATACTATGTCTTCACTTCCTTCAATAGTAGTTGGATTATTTGGTTTATTAGTTTTTGTACAACTTTCTAAATGGGGATTTTCATTAATTGCTGGAGCCTTAGCAATAACAATTTTAAATCTTTCCTCATTAACTCGAGTAAGTGAAAATGCAATAAGAGCTGCTTCCTTTGGAGTAAAAGAAGCAAGTGTGGGACTCGGAGCAACTCAATGGCAAACTATATGGAAAGTTGTTTTACCTACAGCTATGCCTCAGATTTTAACAGGGGTTATACTTTCTTCTGGAAGAATATTTGGAGAGGCAGCTGCACTTATATTTACGGCAGGATCTAGTACTGCTTTATTACATTTTAATGATATAAGCTTAATTGGTAAACAATCAGCATTTAGTTTGTTTAGACCTACAGAAACTCTTGCAGTTTATATATGGAAGGTAAATTCAGAAGGTATGCTTCCTGATGCAACTAAAGTTGCAAACGGTGCTTCAGCTGTATTAATATTAATGGTTTTAATCTTTAATTTTTCTGCTAGAATAATTGGTAGAAGAATTCACAGATCCTTTACAGGAAGTAAGTAAGGAGGAGATATAATGGGTATAATTCAGACAAAAGATTTAGACTTAT
>JACMJL010000104.1 GCA_014380625.1 Clostridiaceae bacterium | reverse complement strand
TGAACCAATTTTTTCTGTTCCTATTAAAGTAACATTAGCCGCCTTCACCATTGCATCTGCTGCCTCTATTGCTGCTACTAATCCTCTTGTTTCTACCATTCCTAATGCTTGTTGTTCCATTTTAATATCCTCCTTCATAATGCTTGTTTTATTTAATTTATCCTCAACTGGTGCTGTTTCCTTAGCTTTAAAACTACTTGCCTTACCTGTTGTGAATTTTTTATTATTACTTTTCTGTAATTGATCTTTTCCTAATTCATCAGAACCCACTTAGTTCACCACTTTTCCATAGGTTTAATTTTTTAGCACTAACTTCTAGCAACTTTACAATTTCTTCATGAGGATTTGCAATTACTGCCTGTGCCACAGTTTTAGTTATTGCATTTGCTCTTGCCGTACCACTTTCAACTGCCGCTTGAACTGCGGAAATACTACCAGTTACTACTATAGTTACAAGTCTTCCACCTAGTCTCTTTTCCCAAGTTACAAATTCAACATCAGCGGTTTTCAGCATAGAATCTAGGGCTTCAACTGCTGCCACTACGCCTGATACCTCTACAAAACCTAATGCTTTCATAAAATAAATCTCCTACTTTGTGCTTGGAAGAATTTTTTCCACATCACCATGTGGTCTTGGAATTACGTGTACTGCTACAAGTTCTCCTAGTCTCTGTGCTGCAGCCGCTCCAACTTCTGTAGCTGCTTTAACTGCTCCTACGTCCCCTCTTACCATTATTGTTACAAGTCCTGAACCAATTTTCTCTGTTCCGATTAATGTTACGTCTGCTGCCTTCACCATTGCATCTGCTGCCTCTATTGCTGCAACTAATCCTCTTGTTTCTACCATTCCTAAAGCTTCTTGTGTCATAATTAATATCCTCCTAATTTTTTATTTTTTCATTAAAGAATTTATTTTTAATAATTTTTCTGTATCTGCTTGGGGTCTTGCTATAACATGAGTGGTAGCCACTCCTGATACCTTTTTAGCTGCCTCTGCTCCTGCCTCCATTGCTGCTTTAACATTATCAATACTTCCTCTCATTTTTACTAAAACAAGTAGTGGTACTGGTAATTTGTCTGCATTGGCTGGTTTGTTATGATCAAAAGCATCGATTCTTACATTTGCTGCCTTGCAAGCTGCATCTGCTGCAACAAAAGCTGCGGTTAAGCCATATACCTCAAGAAATCCTACACCTTCTGTCATTTTTTTCACCTAAAAGTTTTTATTTACATAAACAACTTTTATTCCTTCTTGCTTCATATTAACTTCCATTGCTTCATTTAATTCATCTAGAGAGAATTTATGAGTTATTAATTCTTCTAGTGGAATACCTATTCCAATTGCTCTCTTGATAAAATCAATAGTTGTCGGATAATCCTGGGGTGTATAAGTCCAAGAACCTACTAAGGTGACTTCCTTATTGCATATATCAAAATGAGGATTTATTGTACAATCTCCTCCATTAACGAAGAAACCAACCTCACAAAGACCACCACCACGTTTAATAAATTTCCAAATATTCGCGGCTGCTCTTGGGACACCAGTACATTGGAAAGCAAAATCAGCGCCTAATCCACCACAAGCCTCATGGACAGCTTTAGTTAGAGCCTCTATTCCATCATGTTTCATAAAGTTTACAGTTTTATTGGCTCCCATTTTTCTAGCCATTTCTAATCTATTTTCGTCACCATCTACCGCTACTATATTTTCAACTCCAAGAGTTCTAACTACTGAAATCAAAAGTAATCCTATAGGTCCACAGCCTTGTACTACTACCTTACTATTAAACTTCAATATTCCAGTTGACTTAGCCCTCTCCACTGCATGTACTACTACCGCTGCAGGTTCTATAAGAAGTCTTTCATTTAAATTCATACCAGTTACATTGAAAAAGGTTGCACCTTTTCTTAATACTAAATACTCTCCAAACCATCCATTTAAATGAATTTCATCATCTGAAATCAATCCAAATATGCCTGCATTTTCACAAAGATTAGCTCTCCCTGGATTACTTAAACATGGTTCACATTCTCCACAGGGTATAACGCAAGATACTACTTTATCCCCCACACTAACTGACTTACCAGCAGTATCTCTCTTAATGTTCTTACCAATTTTAACTATTTCTCCTGAACCTTCATGGCCTAGTACTACAGGAATTAAACCAAAGGGGTCACCTTTATATTCATGTACATCTGTACCGCAAACTCCACAGCCTTCTACTTTTACTAAAATTTCATCATCCCTGATTTCGGGAATATTGAATTCTTTAATTTCAATTTTTTTCTCACCTGTAAGCATAGCTACACGGCTTGTTTTAGCAATTAAACCCTTTCCAGTTGTACCCTTGCTATCAGAATTTTTTCCTACCATTTCTCTCATAACCTGTTTAACAATATCTTCAATATTTATTTGATTAATTTCCATTATTTCAACTCCTTATCTTATTGATAACCCATCAGCTAATACACATCTTCTGCTCTTTGTGAAAGTTTTTGCTGAGGTAAGACCATCTCCAGTTCTACTTGCAATAGTAAAGGTACAATATCCTTCTCCACCAAAACCTAAGGCAGCATAGGAGGGTCCATTTTTTACAAATATTGCAGTATCTATTTCTCTAGCAAGTCTAGTTAAATTATCTATATTCCTTGAATGCATATGGGCTGAGTGTCTATTGCCCTGTTCAAGGGCTATTGCAACTTCAACTGCTTCATTAAAGTCATCTACCTCCACTATACCTAAGATTGGCATCATTAATTCTTCTACTATTAGAGGATGATCCCTGCCGCCTTTAAATATTATGCATCTTATGTCCTCATGAACATCTTTACCTAAGGCTCTTAGTATTTTGTAGGCATCTTTTCCTACCCAATCTCTATTTAAAACTAACCTACCCTTATTATTAATAAAAACTAGTTTAGTTAAAAGATCAGCTTCTTCATCAGTGATTTCATATGCTCCATTTAAAACCATATAATACATAAGTTCATCTATAATTTCTTTTACTGCCACAACTTCCTTTTCAGCTATACAGGGAAGGTTATTATCAAAACTAGCTCCATCTATTATGTCTTTAGCAGCCTTAGGAATATCAGCGGTTTCATCTACAACTACAGGAGGATTACCTGCGCCAGCTCCTAAGGCTCTCTTTCCTGAGGAAAGGGCTGCGGTTACTACACCAGGGCCACCAGTGGCTGCTATTAAACCTATATCCTTATGCTTCATTAAAATGTTACCAGATTCCAAAGTTGGCTTAAAAACTGTTGTTACAATGTTTTCAGGTCCACCAGCTTCTAATGATGCTTCATTAACAATGTTCACAGCCATCATTGAAACTTTAATTGCACCTGGATGAGGATTGAAAACCACTGTATTACCAGCTGCTATCATACCGATACTGTTACATAAAATAGTTTCACTTGGATTTGTGGAAGGAGTTATTGAACCAATTACACCAAAGGGACCCATCTCTACTAAAGTTAATCCTCTATCACCAGACCAAGCAATTGTTTTTATGTCCTCCGTCCCCGGAGTTTTATTAGCCAAAAGTTGATGTTTCAAAATTTTATGATCAACTCTACCCATACCAGTTTCTTCAACCCCGAGTTCTGCTAAGACTTTAGCATTTTCAATAGTCTTTGTTCTAATTTTCTTTATTATTGCTTCTCTTTGTTCTATAGTCATAACCTTTACTTTTTTTCCAGCCTCTTTTGCAGCTGCTATTGCATCTTCCATGTCATGAAAAATACCAATTGAAGGCTTAGTAGTTGCTTTGGTTACATTTTTTAAGTTTAGAAGCACTTGTTTTACTATCAATTCTATATCATTTTCTTGAACTGACATTAATTGCCCACCTCCTTGAATTTAAGTCATAAGATTTGCTCCATAGAGAGCAATTTCGTCATCTTGTTCACCATTTCCACCACTTATACCTACGGAACCTATAACTTTATTATTGCTTTTCAAAGGATATCCGCCTCCAAAAATTACAATTCTACTATCTGTATTATTAATACCCTGCAAGGTTCTCCCAGTTTCAGACATTTGTCCCAATTGTAAGGTACCTAGTCTAAATATAGCTGAGGTATAAGCTTTGTTTACGGCTATATCATAGCTACCTGGGAGGGCTCCATCCATAAAATGTACTGCTATTATGTTTCCCCATTGATTTGCTAAAGCAATAACCACAGGAAGTCCCATCCTTGTTGCCTTTTTTTCAATGTCCTCTAGTAGTACCTTAGCCAATTGAAGATTTAAAACTTTTTCTTTTCCATGGCTTATAAATTCTTCCTTTAGTGATGCTTTAACTTTTTTAGTAACTTCCTCTTTAAAATCTATATATCTAGCTGCTGCATAAAGATAATCTGACAAACGGTTAAAGTATTTTTTACAGTTTTCCTCAACAGGATATACAATATCTACTTCAATTACCTGTCTCTCAACCTTTCTAGCCACAGCACGGCATATGTCCATAATAGAAGAAATTCTATTATCACCGGTTAAAATAAACTTGTTTTGTGAAATATACATACCTTCGTATTTACTTATTAACTCTTCGATCTCTACTAAATCTTCTCTTGTTAAAAAGTATTTTTCAGGATTTCCTGCGGCCACCTGTGCCATAACAGTACTTATATTACTTTGTATATTACCTAACTCATCTTTGATTTTCTCTTCAGCTACTTCGCTCTTAAGTAATCCCAAATAGCTAGAAAGTTCATCTATTTCGCCAAGAAGTTTTACTCTTATGTCACTTTTAAGTACCATTTTGTCCTTTAAAAGATTTGTATAGCCCTTATCACCACTTTTTGTAGTGATACTCATATTACCACCAGCTTTCAGGCATCCGACTGGTTATTTTTTTGAAGATGCCTTAATATTTTAGGGGTAGTCCTTTAATGATTCTTGCTGCATTACTACCAGCGAGTCTAAGCTGAGCATTATCTAAACAGCTATAACTTTGTAGTGCGCTATTTTTAGGTAACTTACATATAGTAATACAAGCAAATTCTTTATCAATACCTATCCCAGTTTCTAAAAGTGACTCTGCTGCTGCAATAGTTGCCAGATCCTTGGCAGATCCATATTCACAACTTTCCACTTCATAGAGAACACCTTCTTCTTCAATTCCTGCCAATACTTCTTTTAAGAAGGCTTCAGAAGTTTTAGTAACAAAAACCTTTATAACAGGCCTTTTAGTTTTCATTTTTATATCTCCCTTTGATTAATCCTCTCCCACTGAGCTGTTAACTAGAACAGTGATAAAACCAGCCCTGTAGCTACAGCATTTCTAGGACCTTCCACAGCTCTTATATTCCCTTGTCCTGCCACAATCTTATACTTTGAAAGTTCACTCATAATCATTTCAGGAATTTCAAAATCTAGAGCTGAGCCACCAACTAAAACTATATTAGGAATATTTCTTAAATTATTCATAGGCGCAATATCTTTTAAAGCTCTTAAGGCATTTTCTACAAAGACCCTCTTTTTAGCACTTCTTCTTATCTCTACTATTTTCTCCATAGAAACATCTGCATATATAGGTATCATTTCATTCTTTAAAACTACTACTCTACCAAAGAACTTGGGATCTAAAGGGGTATTGAAAAATTTCACTTCCCTATTTTCCATCCTAATATGGTACAAACTCTCTACCTTTGCTACAGGATTTTTTTTAATCTCTTCAGCCAAAGTTCTATCCTTTAAACCAAGCTCTGAATTAATTAGCATGGTTACAAGTTCTCCTGCCCCAGCAAGATGTGTGGATTTTACAATGCCTTTTGCATCTAGAACAGCTGCATCTGTTGAACCCCCGCCAAGATCTAGTATTCCAATAGGGAGCTTAACCCCTGGAGTGGTAAATGCACCTAGAGAGGCCATTACAGCTTCAACGCCTGCCACATTAACCTCAGCTTTTAGTTTTTCTTTAAGTTCCTTTGCCACCTTAATCATTGGTAGTTTATCCGCTTTTACCATAACTGCTACTGCCACAGCCTTTTCCATAAAAGTTTCTCCTGCAAGGCCACCCTGTACTTTAACTGGAAGAGTTGTATCTATTGCTAATAAATCTTTTATTTTTATATCTTGAAGCCTAGCCTGGATCAATTCTGCCATAACATTTTTAACACTGTTTATCATGCCTCCAATGTTAGTACCGGCCTCTCCTTCAATATCTTGAATCTTTTCTATACTAGCAACAGCTTTCATAATTTCTTCTGCCCCTGCATCTACATCAATTCTTTGAGAGGTAACCTGCCCCATTATAGAAAGGGAGCCAGAAGGTATAATCTTTTCCTTTACCTCACCTTTTGGGGTTTTAATTACTACAGCTGACCTAGTGCCCACCAAGCTTTTTGCTACAGGAACAATTTGACCTGTTTCCTTTGCATCAAGACTAAAAATCGAAGCAATTCCATAGGGGTTAGAAAGGGTCTTTATGGTATAACCACTATCGGCCACCTCCACTGCACCCCTTATTCCCAGAGGAAGCTTATCTATATACTTTACTTCATCTAAAATTGGTATTATTTTATTCAGTCTATTACAAATTAATACTCCCTCATCCTTTTGAGCTATAGCACCAACTATTTTATAGTTAGCTTCTAGGAATGCATTAATTGCTTTAGCTGCAATTTCGTAATCCACTTCTTTAGGAATTACTACAATATAACTCTTTTCCTTTTCTAAAGTACCAAGCTGATCTATTCTAATTAGCTCACCTATTCCAAGGCCTATTCCACCTGGCGTCGATGGATTATGTCCAATCATTGTAGATTCAGTTATTATAGTTTCTGTAATGGTTTCCATGGCAGTATCTCCAATTACTGGAGCTGCTTCATTAAGTCTAATAGTATCTAGATCCTTTAGTTCTTTCCCAATTATATTCATGGCTACCTTTAAGGCAGCTATAATACCCTCTACATTTTTAGTAGTACCCTTAACCCCTGTAGTCATAGCTAAGCTACTACTTAGGATTTGAATTTCTTTATTATCATTTACACAGGCAATACATACTTCCGTAGTAGAATTTCCTATATCAACCCCTGCAACGTATCTCATTTTAAAAGACCTCTTTTTTCATAAACTTCCATAGCATCTAAGACTAATTTACTACAGTGGTTAGCACCATAGTTCTCATTAAGTCTTTTAGCAATTTCTAAAAGTTCATTTTTAGTAGATCTATTAGGTCTTAATTTTTCGTAGATTTCTAAAAGTTCTTTATCTGGAACCTCTATAAGTTCTGAAGCTCTAACGAAGTTATCCTTTAACTGAGGCCTTCCAGCTTCCTTAGCAATTTCACCCTGCATTATTAGTGTCTCTTTAGAAATCTTTATATCCTCTGCAGTTATCTTCCCATCAAGAATATTAACTATATTAATATCTTTTAAAGATTTACCCGTTTTAGATTTTATCTGCTCAGGAGGCATATTTTGAGATAAAGGATATCTTATCATTTAAATTTCCTCCCTTTCTATTTCTATTGAGTTAGCATTTTTAATTACATTTTCTGTTTCTTTAATGTGCATTATTGCAGCCTTAACTTGATACTTAGGTCTTGACATAAAGTCACTTTGTACAGGAATAGGAATAACCGCCAAACCTTTTGCATATTTTGCTGCATTTTTTCCTATAGCTCTATACATATCTAATGTAATAAGGGGTGCCTGGGGAAAAAGTTCTAAATTAGTTAAAGGATATAAATCCTTTTGATGAATTAGTGTTGTTCCCTTAGATTGTATTCCTATACTAATTCCTGATCCACTAAGAGCTGCTGCTTCTTTTCCTATAAAGGCTACATCGGAGGTTTTTAGAACCTTTACAATTCTAGGCTTCATACCCTCTTCTTCAATTCCAGCAAGTAACTGTTTTAAAACTTCCTTATGGCTAATTCCTGTAATTGTATTTCTTACAAGTGTACCGAAGCAAACTGAAATCCCTATTACAACTTCTTTAGGGTCTCTACCTTTTACTGCAATTCCGGTTTCAACATAGCCATCTATCATAGCTACCTTACTAGGTTGTATAAATTGCTTACTTCCCTTTAATTGCTCCACTACAATTCTTGTTATTTCTTGTATTAGTTTTTCATTAATATCCATGCCTTCACCACCTTTATATATCATCAGGGTTAATGATGTTTGGTATATTTTTAATTTCTTCCCATCTTTCACCTTGTACCCTATAGCCAGTACCAGGTCCCTGATAATCATTAGCGTTGTTGACTGCGCTATTAACATTAAATTT
>JACMJL010000103.1 GCA_014380625.1 Clostridiaceae bacterium | reverse complement strand
TAGTTCTCAAAAATGTAGATTTTCCACAACCTGAGGGACCTATTAAAGCAGTTACGCTATTTGCCTTTATATCTAGATTTATCTTTTTCAAAGCCTGAACATTACCATAAAATAAGTCTAAATCTATTGTCTGAATTATACCCATTATTTTTCCTCCTTACTTACTTCCTGTAAAGGATCTGTGAATTCTTCTACCAATTATTCTAGCAGAAAAATTAAAAATTAAAACCATTAATATTAAAACCGCTGATGCACCGTTAGCAACCTTTGTTGCATCTGGAAGCATACCTTCTGAATTTACCTTCCATATATATACTGCAAGAGTTTCTGTAGGCCTAAATAGACTGAATGCAGACTGCTTACCAACTAAACTTATGTCATTAAAGTGTAATATTGAGGTACTAGACCCTGCTGTGAATATAAGTGCAGCTGCTTCTCCAAAAATTCTTCCTGAGGAAAGTATTACTCCTGTTAAAATCTGTGGCATAGCTGTAGGTAAAATAACTTTCCATATAGTTTGCCATTGAGTTGCTCCTAGTCCTACACTTGCCTCTTTAACTCCAAAGGAAGCAGCTTTTATTGCATTCTCACTTACTCTAGTTAATGAGGATAAATTTAAAATTGTAATTGCTAAAGCTCCTGCAATTAATGAATATCCCCATTTAGAAAGCTGTACAAAAACTAATAGGCCAAATAATCCAACTACAATTGAAGGAAGTGAAGACATAGTATCTATACAAAGTCTTATTATGTTCATTACTTTTCCTTCTTTAGCGTATTCAGCTAAATATATTCCTGCTCCTACTCCAAGGGGTACCGTGAAAATAAGAGTCACAATTAATAAATAAAAGGAATTAAAAAGCATGGGTCCAATTCCACCGCCAGCTGCGCTGCTTTTAGGATTGCCCAATATAAACTTTAAGTTAAGTGAGCTACTTCCTTTATATAGTATATATCCTATAAAAGAAACTAACAAAAGAACAACGAAGGTAGATATTACATATAAAACAATAGTTGCAATTTTATCTTTACTTTTAGAACTCATTTTACCTCACCTCTCTTTCCAATAACCCTAATAATTAAAATAAAGGAGAAGGAAATTATTAATAATAATAGTGCCATTGACCACAGAGCATCATTATTAGGAGTTCCAAATACACTGTCGCCCATATTCATGGTTAAATAACTGGTAAGGGTAGAGGTTGTTCCTAATATTCCTTTTGGAAAACTTATAGAATTACCTATTACCATCTGAACCGCCAAGGATTCTCCGAAAGCCCTAGCAAGTCCCAAAACCACCCCTGTAGAAATTCCACTTTTTGCCGCTGGTATTATTACTCTTATTATTGTCTGCCACCTTGTCGCTCCAAGTGCATAGGATGCCTCAATATAATCTTTAGGAATTGTCTTTATAGCATCTGAAGAAATACTAGTAATGGTAGGTAAAATCATAACTGATAACACTATAATACCTGCAAATGTGCTTATACCGATTCCTCCAAATAGACTTTTTATAATTGGAACCAGAACACTTATACCTATCCATCCATAAACTACAGATGGAATACCTACAAATAACTCCATAGACGGTTGTAATACTTTTTCTCCAAGCTTAGGTGAGATCATATTCATAAATATAGCTAATGCTATACCTAGCGGAGTACTTATTAGTACTGCACCTATTGCAATGATAGTAGAACCAACAATGAATATTAGAGCACCAAACTTAGAGTTTACGCCCATATCGTCTACCTTCCAGGTACCAGAAAATAAAAAATTATAAATTGAATGACCGTCTTTTATAAATGTGCTGAGCCCTTTTGAAGCAATAAAAAATATAATAGAAAGGGTCAAAACAATAATAAATAGCCCGCAGATAGTTGCGTAAGTTTTACCTAAATATTCATTTTTTATTCGACTAGCTAAACTTCTTTTATTCATTACATCACTACCTCTACCATTATTTACGGAACAAGAGACTAACTGCTAAAATAGCAGTTAGCCTTTTATATTTACATATAATTATTGATATTATCTTGTAGCTTTCATATCAGCTATTGGGATATAACCTAATTTTGTAACTGTAGCCTTAAATTCTGCTCCAATCATGTAATCTATAAATGCTTTTGTTAAATCAGTAGCTTCACCTTTTGTATACATATGTTCATAAGACCAAATGTCATATTTACCGGAAGCTATTGTTTCAGGTGTCATATCCACTCCACCAAACTGAAGAATTTTTAATCCTTGTTTATTTGCATCATTATTTAAGAAAGAAGATGCTAAGTAAGAAATTGATCCATCAGTAGCTTTTAATGTTTTA
>JACMJL010000102.1 GCA_014380625.1 Clostridiaceae bacterium | reverse complement strand
CCAACCGCCAGCCAAACATTCCGATAATAATTCTTAGGGACTATCTTAGCTTCTTTCTCCACCAATTTTATAATCTTTGACTGTTTTTGTTTGATTAATTTTTTAAAATCATTTCCATTTTGAGCCGCAGAATTTATGACCTTAAGATCCTCATTAATCAAACCCACAACTTTATCAGGCAGAGACTTTTTTCTTAATTCATCAATGAGTTTTTTAAACTGGTTATAAAGATTTGCTAACTTATTATCACCCTCAATACCGGACCGTTCTATTTCTATAATTTTCATATTATTCAGTTTAATTCGAAAGTAATACAGGGAAGTATTTTTGTTTGTAATTTGCTTGAAGAATATAAGTCTGAAATTATTAACGAAATTTGACAGTTATCTGGATTGGGTGTAGGTATAACCGAAAGTTGTGTATTTGTTATTATAAAAGATCATTTTAAATCATACTTATCTTCTAAAAACTTCAATTTTAGTGGTATCCTTTGTTGTATTCCTTTAAGCATTAATATATAATTACCAAGAGATCCTCTTGCGTAAGTAAGTGCGTTCGCATATTCTCTAATCAAGTTATCATCATTGTTTAGTAGAGCAATATCTGAATTGTTTGCCAGAAAGTTATCGATTCTCTGACCCCTATAATTCAAAATATATTGATTGTCGAACAGTCTAATTGAGTAGTCATTAACTTTTCCCATGCGAACCTTTTCAAAATAATCGGCCTGTGATTCGGCTTGGTCACAGGCCTCGCTATACATGATAATGCTGTCCGAAACCTCCTTATTTCTTATCAGTCTCAGTCCTCCGGAATTTTTTAATTGTGTAATAGTTCTTTTGGTGAAAACAACAGCGTTTCTATTATGAGTATATTTTAGCTGAATAAAATACATAAGTTTCAGACTGCTGTCGGTGTAAGGTCTATTATAAATATTTTGCAATAGGCTATCAAAACCGACAATCTGTTTGGTACAATAGATTACACTGGCATTGATTTTATTGGAGTCCTCCCTCATGTCACCAATCATTGATTCAATGTATTGTTTCTCTCTGTCATGTTCGATTGTATGTTCCAACTGGTACTCAGCTAAAAAGCCACAGAATACGGCAAAGAATAGCATTAAAAATTCCCAGAAATACGATTTCCAGTTTTTATTTCCCTTGTGATGTGCATGATGATGAACTTCCATAGTTGCCGCTTCTTGTATTGGGTCTTTCGCTTTTGTCTGTTGATGGGGTATAGTTTCTTTTACAGGATTTTCGGGTTGCGTATTATTTGGACTTTCTAAATGTTCTTTGTTTACTTCGTCTGCCATTTATTTTAAATTTATAAATAAAAGTTCGCTTCTTTGCTTGTTTTCACCTGGGGTAATCACCGCATTCTTTTTTAAAAAAAAATATTATTACATAAGGACCTATACAGTGGTGCACAACGGGATAGGACTTACGATATGGCAGCAACAGAATTGTGTTAGTCCAATATAGCACAAATGTTCAATAGCAGTTCTACTGTTGAATATTTAATATTGACTTTGCCATATTGCAAATAAAATGTTGTATGCCGATTTTTTAAAATATCTCAAATCTGAAATGGCAGACATAGTAGGTCCGCAATAAAATCGAGCTTAGTGAAATATTGAGAGTCAGTCAAGCTGTTGGAATTAAAGTACATGGAATGCACAGTAGCATTTTCATCATGCTGCGCTTGAATGTTCTCATTTTCATTTGCTTTTCCCAAAATTTCCCGAACATCATTTGCAATCAACATACTACTTTTCCCGATAGGCAAAGTAATATGCATAATTTTATTTTCTTCTTTTTCCGCAACCGCGAATTCAGGACTTGCAAGCTCTTTGAAACGAATAACTTTTGCAAACTCTCCGCCAAATACTGGTTTGTAAAAGGTAAAATGCTTCTTCGGCATTTCCGTTAAAGTTAACGTGAGGGTTTATTAGTGCCATACTTATTATTTTTATAGATCGT
>JACMJL010000101.1 GCA_014380625.1 Clostridiaceae bacterium | reverse complement strand
TAACAATCTGTTCATCTGCTCCTTTAAAAATCCAAGTCCCATCTAAAAGCACGACCTCATGACTTTTTACACCCATATTCTTTATTTCTTTAACATATTTTGGGAAGTCAGCACCACTTTTAACCTTATTATGAGCTGTTTCAATTTGCTCTTTTGTAAACATAATCAATTCCTCCATTTATAGTTTAATTTAACCTTAGTTTATCAAAACACCACAAATTTTATATAATTATAACTGATTTAGTTCAGATTTTCTTACAAATACGAACTAAATATTTTTCAAATAACTTCTTTGAATTGGCACTCATTTAGACAGGATTTCATCTAACGTGTCTTGTTGCCGACGTTCCTGAACCTTAGCGCGACGCGCTTGGTAAAGGAATGTGCCTTGGAGACGGATAGATAATCATCAAAATATTTTTAGGCCATCCACCTAAATTTAAATAGTAAATATTATTACTCACCTCTGAGCTCTTTATCCAATTCCATGCTTTTATTTCTTTCTTGTCCTTAACCATCCAATATATTTCTATTTGATTTTCACTAAAAGTAATGTCCATATTATCCTTCCTTTTTCTTCTATATAGTACGTAGCTTGATATAATTATTAAAAAGAAACCGAATAATATAACACAAATAAATATAACAAAAGTCGCATTTACCAATGAAATATCAGTATCTATGACATAATCTTTTAAAGCATATGCTAGAAGAAAACTTGCAAAAAAGTATTTCCATATGCTTCTCTTAATAAAATTTCTTAATTTAGCATGAAGCATTGTTCTAAAAGTATACCTAAATGATTTTGTGATTTGATTTACATTCATCTTTTTTTCCCCTTAATACATATTCTCCCATGAAGGTATTTTGATTACCTTTTAACCTAAAAACAGCTCTATTCCCATCTTTTATAAAAGAAAATATAGCTAAGTGTGTACCTCTAAACACACCCCTCGTATTAATTTGGCACCTAATTAAATTATATTACAAATATGGAAATATAGGAAAAAGAATATCTCAAAATGCAAAAACATTTTGAGATATTCTTCCTAATTAAGTGTAATTTCAAAGGTTTGCTACTATTGATTTATTCTTCTATTACTAAAATATTCTCATAACTTGAGCTTAAACCTGAAGCTAAAACCTTAAATTTAAAGGTATAGGTTTTAGTTGTTTTTCCATCTTCTGAGGTTACCTTAACTGTAGTTGTTCCTGTTAAGGTCTTTGCTGGAGTTATAATTGCTCTTGCATCAGGATCAGTTGTTGTTACAATTATGTCTGGTACCTTTGTTGTTCCTGCTGGAACATTGACTGTGTAATTTAAAGCTCCTTTAACAATAGCTATATCTGATTTAGTTCCATTAATATTAAGGCTTATACTATCTAGCGTTGCATCATTTTTTACAATCTCAAAGTTAACGCTGTAGGTGTTTGTAGTCTTTCCATCTTCAGCTGTTACTATAATAGTTGTAGATCCAGGTACAGATGCTGCAGGTTTTACATCTAACTTTGCATTCTTTACATCTGACATAATGCCCTCTACTTTTGGTAAGTCCTTTATACTAGTTCCGAATGGTACCAAAACAGTATAATTAAAGTTTGTTGCCTTAAAACCAGCTATTGATTTTCCGCCTACAGTTATTTTAGATAAAGTTGCATCTGTATTCATGTTTGAAACTGTAAATTTAACTGTATAAGTTTTAGTATTCTTTTTATCTGCCGATGTTACTACCATGGTTGCTATTCCTGCTCCCTTAACTGCTTTGTCTTTAACTACGGTTACTTTCACTGTTGCTTTTCCGTCTGATGTTATGCCTATTACTTGAGGTATACTTGTTGTTTTGTATGGAAGTTCATAGTTATATTCCAATTTATCAGCTGTAAACCCAGTTATATAATTACCACCCACAGTTATAGCTTTAAGCGTAGCATCTTTACTGTCAGCAACTCCAAACTTAACATTATATGTCTTTGTAGACTTTCCATCTGCTGCTGTTACTGTAATTTTTGCGGTTAAATTCGCCAAGTCAGCTTGTTTTATTTCTATCTTAGCTCCATTTTTACCCCGATTATCAGTTGGTGTTCCAGCTATAACTGGTACCTTATTAGATCCTGATGGCAATATATCGGTATAGTCAGTGGTATTTGGATCAAAACCATCTAATGACTTTCCATTTACGGTTATTTTACTTAGGGTTGCATCTGTATTTGAAGCAAGTTTAAATGTTACAGAATACGTTTTTACAGTCTTTTTATCTGTTGCAGTTACCTTAATACTTGCTGTTCCACTGGATGAGTTTGCTTGTTTTACTACAACTTCCGCATAAAGGTCATTAGTTAGAACTGCTACTACAGGAACTTTAGTAGTATATGGAAGGTTTACTGTGTATTGAAGTTGATCTTTTACAATATTTACTGGTGTTCCATCCACAGTTATACTTTTTAATGCTGCATCTGAATTATTCTCTACTTGAAACCTAACAGAATAAGTTAATTTTGTTTTTCCATCCTCTGCAGTTACTTCTATAGTTGCTAATCCATTTGGAGAATCAGCTTGGGTAATTACAATTTTGGAATTAGAATTTGTTGCTATAGCTTCAACCTTTGGTGCTTTAGTCATTCCTACAGGAAGATTTACATTATACTCAGTGTTATTTGCTACAAATATACCTAATGTCCTACCGCCAATAGTTATGTTATTTAATGTTGCATCACTTGACAGTGAAGATACCTTGCCTGGTACTAGTACATTTATACTATTTGTATCACCAGTGGTTGAGTCATTTGTTTTAGTTACTGTAAATACTAACGCCACTGTTGTATCATTTTGTGGTGGTGTTATTGTTCCATCTGTTCCTATAACTTTAGTATTATCTGATGATTTAATTGATATATTAAATCCTTGAGGGACTGCTGGTAGCGTTAACTTTGTTGCATTAGCTGCTGGTGTTGATACACTTGTTATTCCTGCTGCTATTATTGAAGCAGTTGGCTCAACGTAACTCATCAAAGTTAAAGCAAATATTTTCATATTTTTATTATTAGGTACTGTTAAACTCTTAATGGCTTTTGTTCCATCAACTTTTATGCTATTTAAATATAAATTTACTCCTTTATTTTGAGATTGGCCCCCATAAATTCTATGATCCATTTTAAGAGCTACCGATTCTGGTGCTGCAACTGTACTGTTACACCAATCTGTCATAGTAATTGATTTAGTTTCACTTGTCCCATCAGCATAATTAACAGTAAAGTTACCAGTCTGATTTCCTTGGGTAGCAGTTTCTAATAGGTATAAATCTGTAGTTTTCTCTTGTGGTAAATCTATAGAGCTACCATCACATTGAAATACATTTTTATCTCCATCTTTCATAGATCCTAAAGTAAAGCTAAAATTTTGCACATTAAATGTTTGTGGCATAACATCTGCATCGAAATTACCACCACCCCCATCAAAGTTACCATCACTCAGGTTTCCAGCTAGTGAAGCGATACCATCTAAATTATAGAAGCTACTCATATTTACATTTTTTAAAGTAGGATTGAGTATCTTAATGCTTTTTTCTTCAGATGAAGGTCCTTGCCCTATAAGATTTAGTGGTACAACTGTAAAGTAATAAGTATTACCAACAGCTACAGGATCAATAGTAACTGGTCCTCCTTGCAAATTTGTTATCGTTTTATTATATTTCCCTGGTTCAGTCCCGTATTTTAAAACATAGCCATCTGCATCATCTGTTTTATCAAAATCTACCATTGCAGTTAGATTTTTTTGTAGTATAGATTTAATTACTGGTGCTGTTGTTGGTACTGTTAATGGGAAGTCAGCATCATCACCATAAACTTGAAATTCATATATTCTTGTAGCAGTGTTAGTACTATTGGTAGGTTTAGTTGCATTGAATTTCACATATCTTCCAGAGGTTTTTACTAAATCTTCTGTAATAGCCTTTATATTATCAGTAACAGTGACTGGTGTAGTCCAAGTTTTGTTATCATCACTTACTGAAATAGTATAGGCTTTTGTATTCCAGGCGGCATCTTCTCCTCCAGCTGCTGCATGAAATATTTTAAATCCATCAATTTTTTTAATTTTTCCTAAGTCCACCATCAACCAATGAATATCCGTGGTATTTGCACACCATTTAGTAGTTATATCTCCGTCTACTGCCATTTGTGATGCTTCCCCACTATTTACAAAACTATCAGCTGTAGTCGCCTTTCCCATTGCAATATTAGCTCCAGCATAAGTGTTTTTAACTTCAGAGGCAGGACCAACATTACCTTCTGCATCTTCGGCTTTTACAATGTAATAGAATTTACTAATTGAATTTACATTTGTATCTTTATAATTATTAGTTTCGCTTCTCCCAATTACAGTAAGATCAGATAAATCTTCCTTTGTTGCTCTGTAAATTATATAATCTACTACACCAACATTATCTGTTGCATTATCCCAAGATAAATTTACATAAGGGGAGTAGTACTTGTTAGGTGTTGTAATTACTAAATTCTTTACTGCAGTAGGTGATTGTATATCCATATTATCTACAGAGATTCCATCTACAAAGGACATTCCAGCAATTTTCATTCCTTCGGTTTTTGGCAAAGTAACCGAAGCTACAGTTTTAGAAGGATCTAATAACATCTTATAAACAAATAAATTATTATCTACATCATAGGTATTTCCATTTGGAGTATGGGTATGTGATAAATTAAGTCCTATTGTTTCTTTTACATTAGTTTTAAGATCATTACCAATAGGATCTTTCCAACCTGTGAATGTAAAACTTTTTGTTGTAGAAGTATTATCTGTGTAATTTACTTTTATATCTCCAGAATTTAAACCAGGAGTAGCTGCACCAAGAATATATAGCAATTTATGTTGGTCTTTTGAAAGTGTGATATCTTGGCCACTTGCTTTAACAAAATTTGATTTTCCATCTGCTTTCGGCCCAAGATTAAAAGTTACACCCTCGCTAACTACCTTATCAGGTACTAATTCAGCAGAAAAAGTTTCTCCACTACCCGTAAAATCACCATCTGATCTTTTTGCATCAGAGCTAATACCATCCACATTATAGGAGCTTGTTAAATCTACTGTTGTAGTTTTTGGCTTCTGATCTTTAAATATAGAGGTGTTATTTAACTTAACTAAAAAAGTCTTTATTTCATATTTATTTAAGGTAGTAGTAAAGGTTTTTCCAGAAATTTCAGGTTTAGCAGCATTAGTAATAGGAGCCTCTATTAAGTTAACTTCTGTTGCATCAGTAACTGTGGCTGGCAAACTAACTGTTGCTGTAGAACCATCTTTACCTTCACTTTCATACATTCTCACTATATAATCCTCTGAGTCCTCTGCCTTCTTTAAAACTGTCATGATCACGTTATTATTTGAAGAAGTTACTTTAGCAAAACTCGAATTATTTGCTAAATCACCAGTATGAGTCGTTGTTGTTTGTGAAAGTAGAGGATAATTAAATTCATATCCTTTTAACACTGTATCTGCTGCTTTCCAATCACCTGCATGTGGAAGGATAGAATAGCTCATTTCTTGATGACCTCGATCTTTATTTCCTCCTCTATCAGCAGCTGATTTTATAAGGGTTAATCTCATTACATTTCCAAAGGTATTCCAACCATATTTACAATCATTTAGTATTGAAATACCATAACTTTTATCTATTGCAGTTAAATCTGCCCATTTGTGTCCATTAACTTCAAATTTAGAACTATTTATATCTGTGGTTCTATCAATAGCTGCATATGCTATCTCGTAAGTTGCATTAGTATTACTAACACTCATTGGAAATGCTGCTTTTAACATCTTCTGAGTCTCATTCCATTCAGTAGATAATTTAACGTCAACTTTATTTGAATTAGCATAAAGGGTAATATCTTGAGTTATTGGAGATGTTCCATATGTCTTTTTAATTCTGTAAGTTGCTTTCAAAGGTCCACTTTCCATAAGTTCAACTGATGTAGCTGAATTTAATTCTATTGGTTTTGCTTTCATATCATCCCCATCTACATCCCAAGCATCCCACTCTTTTGGAGTATCTTCTAAAACTTGAAGCACATTCCCTTGTTTTTCCTTTTCAAAAACTTCCTTATCGTTAATCTTGTCATGAATACTAGCTATGTTCCCTGTTACACCGTCAATTACTACTTTTAAGTATTGATTTTCCATAGTTTTATTTGTTTTATCAACAACTAAATTCGTAGTAGCAAGAGGATTAGTTTTTTCTACAGCTCTATAAACAGCATAACCCATTGCTGGTACTTTCCCCTCATATACAACTGTTAGCTTATTACCTATTCTATCTACAATCTGACTTGGTACTTCTTTATCATCTTTATCAAAAATTCCAACTACTTTATCTGGGCCTGATACATTTACAATGGATTGAGCAACTGAAGTTCTATCCCAAGATAATGTATTCTGTAATAGGATGGGTGTTCCTACGCCTACAGTATTTATTCTGCTATCAATACCCTTTGTTGCATTGCTTAATGAGTTATTTAATTCATTTAAAGCAATTTCCGCATCATTAAATGCATCATCGTATACTGGTGTTATTGAAGAACCAGGTAAAACATCGTGAAATTGATTTAAATTTGTTTTAGCCCAAGCAGCATTGATTTTTTGTGCAGGATAGTAGGCTACTCCTAAAATAGTAGCTATAGAGCTAAGTTTTTCAGCTTCTTCAGCTTTGATCTCACTTATACGATTATACTTTTTCATTGGAGCCGCTGAGGTTGCTGTTCCTCTATGTTTTTCTAAATATAATTCATCGTCAACCTTTGGAAGTGTTACTCCTTTATCCATAACATTCTGTTCAATAGTTTTAAAAGCATCAATTGCATTTCCCATTACAACTTTTGGTGCATTAGAATCAGTATTAACAGAATTAATATTGTTGATATCAGCAGGCACAGGTCCTCCACCATGGTCTCCTGAACCATAAAGGGTCATAGCATAATCTAAGCCTAAGGCTGTTGGTTTAGCCATCATATTGTTAAAATTACTAGAATTTAAGCTGCTACCATCTACAGAATAATCATTGGTTGGTTTGTAAGTAAGTACTTTACTTCCATCTGCACCTTGCCAATTAAAAACTTCATAAGGGAATTTGTTAGTATCGTTCCAGTTAAGTTTTGTGGTAAGAAAGTAATCCATACCACTCTTTTTTAGAATTTGCGGCATGTTATAATTAAATCCAAATACATCTGGAACCCAGCCCACCTTTGGAGTTACATTAAAGTTTTTCTGAAAGTATTTTTGTGCATAAAGTGATTGTCTTACCAAAGACTCTCCACTAGGTGAATTTAAATCTGGTTCAATAACTTGGCCACCAACTATTTCCCATTGTCCATTTTTAATTTTAGCTTCAATTCTTGGTAAAAGTTCTGGATAATATTCCTTTGCCCATTCATAATACAGAGAGGCTGATTGAGAAAAATGATAATTAGGATTTGCATCCATTAGGTCAAGTGCTCTTGTAAAGGTTGTTTTCACCTCTTGAATAGTTTCCGCATAACGCCAGTTCCACGCAGCATCGATATGAGCATTACCCATAGCAAAAACAGTTTTTGATTTATCAACCGCAAAAACAGTTTGAACTGGTATAGTACTCAGTAGAACAGTACTACTTACTGCCACACTCAGAAGTCTTTTTGATAAATTACTCATTAACTCTCCCCCATTTACTAAAAAATAAATTATAATTTAATCCTCTCATTAGGTTTGCTAGAATAATTTACTAGTTAATTTCCTCCTCACTAAATTGATAAAAGTAACTTATAAACAGTTGCGCTCATGTTTTATTATATGCGTGATATTTATTTATACGATAAATAGAAAGCGCCCATTTTATACCTTAATGATGTGGAAAAATCTTACTAATTTATTATCACTGAAATATTTTAAAGTATCAGATTTGAGGATTTATGTAATTTCAGGTTAAATAAAAAGTACACAATTTCATGCATTTTTATTTTGCACTAATTGTGTACTTTAATTATATTTTAGTAGTTGTCTAGATTTCTATGATAAAGTCGAATTTATCTTTCCCAAAACATATCTACTAGTCTTGGAAACATTTTCTTTAAACACCCTTCATCCTCACTCCATGCTAATTCAATTTTAGTGTATTTTACTGGCTTTACAAGATCATAGAAATCTTTCTTGTTTGTTTTCATTGTATAAGCATCATCGGCTAAATATAATATTTCTTCAAATTCAGCTTCCTCAAATTCCTCAATATCAATAATATCGGCTATACTACTTGGATCTTTTAATGCTTTTTCAAAGACATCTTTTCCCCTAGAAATTAACCATCCTCTAAAATAATCGAAACCATCATCTGAACATCCACCATTTATTATGTAAGCCGCTGCCCATAAATCTGATGTATATGATTCAATATAATGTTTATTAAAAATTTTATGGAACTCAATAATTTCTTCTACTGAAACATTACTTAGTACTGATAGTAACTCCTCATATTGTACTGATAACTCCCCATCACTTTCTTTTAACGATTGGTCAATTAATTCCCAAAATATATTTTCATCCATTTACTTAACCCCCTTATTCTATTTTTTATTTATTAATTATTTTTTCAATTTTAGTTAACCTTCCCTACTCCCTATGCTTGCCAGTCTTAGATAGTTCTTATCTTAGGCTGGCAAATGTGCGTATGGAATAGGAGTATTTTGTTAAACATTCAGCAGAGATCAGAGCCCTCGACTAATTAACTCCGAAATATCATTAATTATCCTATCCAGTATAATAATTGAACCCTTAGGTAACTCTTTTCTTCTATAATCATTCCATACTGCAAATATACCAGCCTTCTTTGGTGCTTCTATATCCCAAACTAAATTATCTCCAACCATCCATACTTCTATAATATTAACCCTTGTCTTTTCACTTTTAACAAATGATTTACAGGTTTTTTCCCAGGCATAATCTGCTACTCCATCAAAAGATATAATTGTATCATCCAAATCAAATAGAATAGCCTTTGGTAATATTTTTAGGCTCATTCTGATATCCTCCATTTAATCTTCTTCAAAATATAACTCTGCTACATTCCCTCCAAAATCAACAATAAATTTTAAACCAAGCACTTCATTGTAAAATTGCTTTGCTTTTTCCATACTTAAAACAACTATCAATGGATTTGAAAATTTCATTGAAAGCCTCCTCGCAAAAATTACATAATTAAATTTTTCGGAACTCGAAATTCTATTTTAATACTTTCTTTATCTACAGCAACACCTTTAGAAAGGGTTATTTTTAACTTTTAAAAATCTACATCCCAATTCTGCCCTTTTACAACTATATCTCTACAGGTAGATTGATTTGCCATAACCTTGTCCATCGCAATCAATTAACCTATATATAGATTATAAGTTATAAATTTACATTTGGCTATATAAAAAAAGTTCACAACTGTTTACAATATATGAATATTATCTACTAGTAACTTGCTTAAATAACTACAGGTTTTTCTTCATAATAATAGCTGGTAAAGTTTTTCCTTTCCAGTTTAATTCCACATCCTTGAGTTTATTAAAACCATTTCTGATCCAGAAATTAAGTACATTTTCATCATAGTTAGTAACTACATCTATTCTCATGCACTTACTTTCCACAGATTTAACATATCTCTCTAACTCTTGATATATTAATTTTCCATACCCCTTATTCTTATAATCATTATGTAACATTAATAGTGATAAATAAGTTTCATCTCCTATTTTAAAATCTATTACCCCTATTATCACACCTAAGCTCTTTTTAACTACTTTACAAGAATAAAAACCAGTTTTTTTCATGGACTCTAGTTCTTCTAGTGCCCATTCAGGTTTAATTTTTTCAGTATCCAAATGATTTACTAAAAAACTCTTATTAGAATTATAAACCTCAACAATAGCATTTAAATCTTTATCCTCTACAAAATCTATATAAAACCCTTTTGATTCAAAAATCATCTTAAATCTCCCTTTATTTGAGCGCAAATTATTCTGTTCTATTTTAATTTTAATTTAATTAAAGGTATGTAATATTACTATCTCATTTCTAAGCTTTTTATCAAGTGTCTAAATCGTAAACTATTATTAGCATTTCCTCAACGTACGTATTTACAGCACTCTCATAAGAAAAAATACTTATTACCCATATACTGCAACGATAGATCTCCAGATGCTATTTTTTCTAGTCTCCAAGGCATTAATATCACGCCTTGTATTCCTTGATAATACTTTATAGTTGTTACATGATGGCTATGTCCTCTGTTCTATGATTAACTTCATAAATGTTTTGCTAGATGATGTTACAGATGCTTGTCCTAGGAGACTTACTTCTGTTGAACTATGGTCCTATAACATTTGTAACTTTTCTTTATATCTATAGGAGGCTCTGAATATGCATCATACATAAAAAACTTGAAGTTCTCCTTCATACCCAAATACAGGTTAGTAACTTCTTTATTAATACCATTGGCTTCTTTTTCAATTTCTTTCTCATTACTCATTTCAGTATTCGTTGTGTATTTAATAACTGCTATTAGACCTTCCTGAACACACTGCACATCTAATCCATATATACTTATATTATTAGTATTTTCTAATTTTTTTGGGAAACCATAATCTTTCTTTAAACTATTTGACAACTTTTTACTATAATTAGTTATTTCACTTTCTTTTTTATACTGCAAAAATGGTGCTGGACGTAATAATTTGTTCGATAATACCAAATAAAGCATAGCTGGTACTTTATATCCTTTGGTATCTTGATTAATGCTACTTAACAATTCTTTAAGTTTTTCTGAGTCTTTCTTAAAAGTTTCACTGCTAATTTCAATTATATTATCTGCATCATTGTTTTCAAATACCTTTCTAAGTGTATAAAACTTTCACCTAGGGCTTGGCTAACGTGACCAGTTGCCGATCTTTCTGAATCTTAATGTGCCACGCTTGTTAAAGGAATATGCCTTGGCGATTTAACAACACTAACCTATATATAGATTATAACCCATAATTTTACACGGAGCTATATAAAAAAAGCCCACCAACCAAGGCGGACATCATATAAGATCATTTCGGCCAAATTATAATATAAGTTATTATCCTCTAAATTCTATCAATTCTCCATCAGGACCGACAAATACTACTCTTCGCCAATCCTCCTCAATGCCTTTAATAGTAAGAATAATGTATTTATGCTAAACCATCTTTTAAGATAAGTCGTGCATTATATCTTTGCCTTCATAATAAGGTTTAACAAAATTCAAGAGACTATCTATATTTACCATCTTTAATTCACCCCTGTAATATTTATAACAACAACCTTTTCCCTTTCTCTAAGATTCACTTTAAAATCCTGTGCTAGCATGATATTGGTGAATGGAACAAACCATACAATTAATATTGTTATTACACTAATTACAATACGAGTTATTTTTAACTTTTGTTCTGCCGAAAATCCAATTGTCTCACCATGTTTAAGTGTAACATTCATCTTAAGAATATAACCCACTATATCTATTAAAAAACAGTAAAAGAATTTTTTATATTTTAAAAAACAAATCGGTTCTTTCACCTATTTTATTGAAACCAATCTTTTGATACATTTCTTTTGCAGTATCCTCCTCACCGGTAACCAAATAAATAGTATGAGAATTCTCTTTTAATGCTATTTCAATTAGCGATTTCAGAATGGTGGTTCCATATCCCTTGCGCTGATATTTGGGGATAACTGCAAAATCTTCAATTTTTGCAACGCCATTATGTATAAATAAATCGCAATTCCCGATTATATTTCCGTTATGATAACAAACATATGAATTAGCACCTTTGTCAGAAACATATACTTTGCCACGCCTGTAACATCTTCTTGTACAAAAATCTCTTCCAAGTTTTTTCTCATCATGCTGCAAGTCACAATATAATATATCATCTATCATTTCTTTATTATCAACCCTTTTTATTATGCAACCAGATAAAGCATTTAATTTTGCAAAATGAGAAATATCAAAAGAATAATACCCGTTTGCTGATATTTCCGGCCTGTATTTAAGAGAAGACAACAGTGAGCTATTGATAACAAAATTTGAAAGGATATTACAAAAGTTATTCTTTTCAGATAATCGCAACGAAATTTCATTTTCTATTATACGTTTCAACTCAATCTCACTCTTAGCTTTTTTTATAGAGGTGAAATTGTGATAATACATATCCTTTAATTGATTATCACGAAATCTAATTATTTCTTCATTTTCATAAAACTCTGAAAAGCATTTTGCGTATTCTTTTTCACACTCCTCAACATTTCCATATACTAGCATAATAAATCCCCCATTCTCAAATAAATTTAATTACTGCACAATAAATACAACTTTGGCTCAAACAGGTCATAATTTTACACTGCTAATTTCTTCAATTATAGATTGACCAGTTGAATTATCACCATTCGTCCATTGCCATTGCTCCAACAGACGTATTTTCCCATTCGGCAAGATTTCTGGTGTTGACAAGCATTTTCCTGTACGTATATCACCATTTTCATTGATATGTTGATATGTAAAATTTAAATTACTTTTATCGTCACTTGTGCCGATAAGAAATCCTTTTAATATATTGCCACCACTATATTCAGCCCAAATCATATCTTTATCTTGCTGATATTTAAAAGTAGTTGCACTTGAAACCTCTCCATTATCAGTATTGGAAATTGATATGAAAAATCTATTGTTATAGCTAATTTTTCCCTTAATATTGCCTTTTATAGGTTTTTCCATAATATTAAAACATAACACATCTTTATTTGCTGTTATGACTTTATCATATTTAATAGGAGCATACCCACGCTTTATATATAAATTATAAGCAGGTAAGGAAGAATGTACCACAATTTCAGAATGTTCTTTCGCTACTATATCTTCCAACTCATTCATAAGTGATGTCCCATAGCTTAGTCCTTGAAACTGGGGTAATACAAACATTCTGCCTATCTCATTTTCATGGATACTCCCAGTACCTACAATTATTCCTTCAACATCAAGCAAAAGTACCCTTTCTGTTTCAAGTCCTTTTCGTATGTTGTCATCAGAATGATGATTTAGAAAAAATTCAACCACACCTATTGGATAGTAGTGTGGATATATTGCTTTTATTGTCGTGTGTACAATGTTTTTAACTGTATCAAAATCTGCTAAAGTAGCTTTTATAAGTTTCATTGTAACCCCCTATTATGCAAGCAATCTTTACCATTCCATTCCAATGTGGCTTATTCTTCATGATAAAATTTGTAAAAATTGCTAAGTTCGTAAGATAATCTTTAATAGACCTGAAATGTCAATTAACGTTTCGTGTTGCTGACGTTCCTTCACCTAGCCAGACATGGCTTGGTAAAGAAATGTGCCTTGGCGATGGGTTTGTTGCTAACCTATATGAAAAACAAGCCATAAGTTTACACAATGCTATATGAATAAAAGTATACCCGCCAAGGCGGAC